>NZ_JBFBEZ010000006.1:0-267313 GCF_040701725.1 Streptomyces sp. NPDC093109 | reverse complement strand
ACCCCACCGAGCGCCCAGAAAGCGCCCCCGCACTACCCAACACCACCAACACGACCGCCACTTGATCGGCTACACCACTCGACGGGACATGACCCGGCCCCGGGCCCAACCCGCCCGCCATCCCCGAGGAACTCGACAAGCTCATGCGCCGCATGCGGCTGCCCTACATGCGCAAAGCGCGGTCGCTTCGCCCCATCGGAAGCCGGTCTTCGCGATGGTCTCGGCAAGGTCCTTGGCATCGTCGCGAAGGCACTCGTAGATCCAGGCCCATTCCTCCCGTTCGAGGAAGACCATCTCCTCCTCGTCCTCGGCCCCGTCGAGCCGAGGCAGCCGGGTCTTCGCGCACGGGTTGGATGCCCGCAGAGACGGTTCCGTATCCACAGCCGACTGCAAGATCGCGCTCAACAACCCGTGCTTGTTCTGAACGGTTTTCGGCTTGTACGCGGTGCGCGGCTTTCGGTCATCGGGGTCAAGCGGAGCGGGACGTCGACAAGTCGGCGGAACTTCTCCGCGGAGTCGGAGTCGGAGTCGTCGAAGTACTCCGTCTCCCTCGTCGCCCCATCGGGTCCCTCGCCCCGCCACCGGACGATGCACCTCGGGCCGCTCTTCTTCCGGTGCTGGGTCTCCACGTAAGCCATGGAACCGACCGTAAAAGGCCGCCGCGGACAACTCCATGCCCACTCGTCGCCAACCAAAGCAGGAAGAAGACCCCTCCAGACCGACGTTTCCGCAGGTCAGGAGGGGTCTCAAAATGTGGAGCCTAGGAGAGTCGAACTCCTGACATCTGCCATGCAAAGACAGCGCTCTACCAACTGAGCTAAGGCCCCGCTGAAGGTGGGTACGCCGAACCGCCGTCGCCGGGGTCCCGCGCGTCACCGAGAACCAGAGTACCGGGTGCGGGCGGGTATCCCGCAAAAGGATTGGGGCTCCCCGTGCGCGACCACTCTCCGTAAGATGCCCCACGAGGTTCGCAGCAGCGAAGCTGCCGCATGGGGAAGCGATGGGGAGACGCGCATGGACGCCGCACAGCAGGAATCGACCGCCAGAGCCAGAGAACTTCAGCGGAGCTGGTACGGAGAGCCTCTGGGGGCGCTCTTCCGCCGGCTCATCGATGACCTGGGGCTGAACCAGGCCCGGCTCGCCGCCGTCCTCGGGCTGTCCGCCCCGATGCTCTCCCAGCTGATGAGCGGTCAGCGCGCGAAGATCGGGAATCCCGCGGTCGTCCAGCGGGTCCAGGCGCTCCAGGATCTGGCCGGACAGGTGGCCGACGGCAGCGTCAGCGCCGGTGAGGCCACGGACCGGATGGAGGAGGTCAGGAAGTCGCAGGGCGGCTCCGTCCTCAACGCCACCAGCCAGACGACGCACAGCGCGGGCGCGCCCACCGTCCGCCGGGTGGTCCGCGAGATCCAGTCGCTGCTGCGTTCGGTCGCGGCGGCCGGCGACATCATAGACGCGGCGGACTCCCTCGCCGCGACCCAGCCGGAACTGGCAGAGTTCCTCCGGGTCTACGGCGCCGGACGCACCGCCGAAGCCGTCGCCCACTACGAGGCGCACCAGAGCTGACAGGCCCGGGTTCCGGGCACGGCAAAACAGGACGACGACGACCGAGACGACAACGGGGAGCGGGCGCGGCGCAATGGGTGAGATCTTCGCGGGACGGTACGAGCTGATCGACCCGGTCGGCCGGGGCGGTGTCGGTGCCGTCTGGCGCGCCTGGGACCACCGGCGGCGGCGTTACGTCGCGGCCAAGGTCCTCCAGCAGAGCGACGCGCACACCCTGCTGCGGTTCGTCCGCGAGCAGGCGCTCCGGATCGACCATCCGCATGTCCTCGCCCCCGCCAGCTGGGCCGCCGACGACGACAAGGTCCTCTTCACCATGGACCTGGTCAGCGGGGGATCGTTGGCCCATGTCATCGGCGACTACGGACCGCTGCCGCCCCGCTTCGTCTGCACCCTGCTCGACCAGCTCCTCGCCGGGCTCGCCGCCGTCCACGCGGAAGGCGTCGTGCACCGCGACATCAAGCCCGCCAACATCCTCATGGAGGCGACCGGCACCGCCCGGCCGCATCTGCGCCTCTCCGACTTCGGCATCTCCATGCGCAAGGGCGAGCCGCGCCTGACGGAGACCAACTACGTAGTAGGCACGCCCGGTTACTTCGCGCCGGAGCAGCTGATGGGCGCCGAGCCCGACTTCCCCTCCGACCTCTTCGCCGTCGGCCTGGTCGCGCTCTATCTGCTCCAGGGACAGAAGCCCGACTCCCAGGCACTGGTCGAGTACTTCGCCGCGCACGGCACCCCCGGCGCACCCGAGGGCATCCCCGAGCCGCTGTGGCAGGTGCTCGCGGGGCTGCTCCAGCCCGATCCGCACGCCCGGTTCCGTACGGCCACGGGCGCCCGCAAGGCGCTGACGGCGGCCGTGGAGCTGCTGCCGGAGCCGGGCGCCGACGACGAGCCGGTCGAGGTCTTCGACCAGATCGGCCCGCTGCCGGCCGGTTTCGGCCCGGAAGGCCCCGTCCCGGCCGCCGCCGTCCCGGCCGCCGCAGAGCCGGAGCCCGAAACGCCCGCGCCGCCGCTCCCCGTACAGAGCCCGACGCCCTCCACCGTACCCAGCGCCATGTCGGAGACCGGCAGCTTCCACCTGCCTCCGCCGCCTCCCCCGACTCCTCCGCAGCAGTCCCAGCAGCCCCAGCAGCAGCTGATGGCCCACGCACCGACCGAAGCGGTACGGCACGAGCAGCCCCTCACCCGCCCCTACACGGCCCAGCAGCCACAGCAGACACCAGCCGCAGCCGCACCCCGACCCGTCGGTCCGCCCCTGAAGGTGGCGGTCCCGGTGCTGCTGCTGGCCCTGGCCTGCTTCGCGGTCGGCATCTGGGCGATGACCCAGGGCTGAACGCCCGCGCCCCCTCCTTACCGCCCGGGAGGCGGCCCGTACCCCTGCGTCACCTGCGGCGCCTGCGCCTGCGCCGGTACGCCCGCACCGCCTGCGGCCCCGGCCCCGGCCGCCGCCCCCGCCGCGCCCCGCGCCGCGTTCCGCCGCGCGATCAGCGTCCACATCCCGAGCCCGAGCACCAGCGCCGTCCCCGTGCCGATCCCCGCCACCGCGATCAGCGCCATCGTGTCGCCGTCCGCCTCGTCCGACGGAGTCAGCCCGTCCGCCGCGACCTCCCGGTCCTCCGGCGTCACGCTGAAGTCGCCCGCCGGACCCGCGTACGCCGGCCCCTGCTTCGCCTCGCCCGTGACGTTCACACGCAGCGTCAGCGGGATCGGCGCGTTCCCGAACGAGGTGGCGACCTCCGGGTTGAGGCTCACCCGCAGGTAGTACCAGCCCGCGAACCGCATGTCCTTGTCACCGCTCGCGTAGCCGAACCGGTTCTCGTACGCGACCGGCGGCAGCGGCGCGAGCGCCGTCGTCTTCTGCTTGCCGTCGTACGAGACCGGGCTGCCGCTGCCGACGAGACCGCGCGCCGGGTTGTACAGGGACATGGCGAACGCGCCGCTCACCGCCGACCCGTCCGTCACCTCCGAGCTGCTCAGATCGGCGGCGACGAACAGCTGCTGCCCCCAGTCCACCGGGATCCGGTAGAAGAGCGACGCCCCCGGCTCGATCTCCGTCGTCCACTCGCCGCCGGTCAGCCCCTTCGCGTCGTAGAAGCTGCTGCCGCCCGTACGCTCGCCCGTTCGGTCGCCCGCGGCCGGCCCCGGGGACGCGCTCGGCCACACCGTCGGCGCGCTGGTGGCGCCCGCCTCCGTCAGCTTGGGCTCGGCGACATGGCGGATCTCCAGCTCCCACGGCTCCGGCGTGGAGGTCTCCTCGCCGGTCCGCTCCACGACGGCGTAGTACCGGCCGGCGTCCTTACAGAGGTACGAGCCCTTCTCCACCGTCCGGTACGCGTAGGCCGCGAGCGGACGGGGGAATTCGCCCACGCCGCCGAACCTGGCGTCGTTCGAACTGCACTGGTTGCCCTGGCTGTTCTGGAGCGAGACCTTGATGCTGTCCGAGGAGGCGACCTTCGTGCCCGGCTTCGGCACGGCCACGGCCGAGACATACGCGTTCGTCTCCGCGTCGAGGTCCAGCCGGTAGATGCGCCGGCCGCCCGGCTCGATCGTGTCCTTGTACGTGGCGCCCGCGTCGAGGCTCCGCGCGCCGCTGGTGGTCGCCGAGCCGGTGACCGGCTTCGCGTCCGGTTCGAAGACGTACGGACCCGGCTCGCCGGCCGCCGCCCACGCCCGCCCCGCCGGCCCCAGCGGCACCGCGACCGCGCACAGGGCCGCCGCCGCACACACCACCGCCGCGCCGGCCCACCGCACCGGTCGTACCCGCTCCCCGTTCACGCGCTTCCCCTTCGCCTTCCGGCGCCCTCTCGGCCGCCCCGCGCCGCATCACTGGTGCCGGTCCATCCTGCCCCGGCCGTCCCTCCGCTGTCTGCGCGGTCACCCGAATCGCCCGCGCGCCGAGCCGGCCGCCACACGCGCCGCGGTCCCAACGGCCTTACGGAGCAGGCCAGTCGGGCGTCAGCGGGCCCCGGAGGCCGAATCCACCCCCGTACCTCACCACCCCGCCGAAAGGCCGTCAGGGGCCACCACAGAGCCACCGGAGGCGTCAGCAGGAGCTGGAGACCCAGGTCCGTACCTTTGCCCGAGCAAGTCGTTCATTCACGTACGCGAACCCATGAAGACCGGCCCCGGACAGCACGAAGCCCCGGCCGCTCGGCGGCCGGGGCTCGCAATTCGGACTGCTGCGACTCACACACCCGAACCTGCGGGCACGGAGTCGGTCGCCTCCGTCCACAGATCCTGCTCGGCGCGGTCCGCCTGGATCTGGCGGTACACGAGGAGCCCGCCGATGGCGGCCAGTGCGACCAAGAGAAGCTTCTTCACCGCGCGACCTCGTCTTTCCTTGACGTAGGGACTTCTGGCGCCGACTATACACACCGGCCGATACCGATCGGTGATCTGCCCGCGCCCCGCGATCGGATGAATGGGCCACTCGGCGCCTCTACCGGCGCTTAGGCCGGCCGGCTTATGCAAACGGCCCGTACGGATGATTTCCGTACGGGCCGTTCTTCGCGGTGGGGCTAACAGGATTTGAACCTGTGGCCTCATCCTTATCAGGGATGCGCTCTAACCAACTGAGCTATAGCCCCGCGCTGCCCCTGAAGATTAGCGCACTTCAGGGCCAGCCCCAAAATCGGTTGGGACGACGCTCACTCGTCCTCGGCGAGCGTCAGCTCGACACCGCCCACGAAGCCCGCGGACAGGTTGTAGATGAAGGCCCCGAGCGTCGCCAGCGCCGTCGCGAGCACCACATCGATCACCGCGATGACCGACGTGAAGATAAGCACGCGCGGCAGCGACAGGAACGACTGGAGATCGAAGCCATTGCTCTCGGTCGACCCTGTGGCCTCACTGATCGTCCCGCCGACCGTCGAGAAGACGCCCATCGCGTCCATGACCATCCACAGCACGGCGGCCGCGACGATCGTGCACACGCCGAGCGCGATGGAGAGCAGGAAACTCACCTTCATCACGGACCACGGATCGGCCTTCGACACCCGCAGCCGCGCCTTGCGTGTACGCGGTGTGGTGCGAGCGCCGGTGCGCGGCAGTCTGACGGCGGCGGCGGCCGCGGTACCCGAAGCGGCAGTTGTCACGGAGGCTCCCTGTTGGCCCTGGCCAAGGCTCTGGCCCTGGCCCTGGGTCTGACTCTGACCTTGGCCCTGCTGCGTTCCGCCCTGCGGACCCACCCCCGCACCCGCCCCGGCACCGGGCTGCGGTGCCGATGCGGGTGCGAGTGCGGGTGCCGGATACGCCTGGGGCGGATGGTACGGCTGAGCAGCCGTCTTCGGCTGCTCGGAACCGTAAGTCTGCTGGTACGGGGGCTGCTGCCCCCGGTTATCGGTCACCGCTACCCCCTGGGAGTCCGTGGCAGGGCCACGGGCACCGTTCCCTCCGGAAGCGTTCGATCCGGCGCCCGCGGCTCCACTCACGCTTTTACTCCTCGTGCTCCCCGGCCGGGGGCTGAGTGCCCTCGGCTACGACCTCGGCCGTACCGGCCTCTTCGGCCGCCGGGTCATCACTCCCGTCGACCTCTTCGGCCTCACGCCCCGCCTCGGCATTGCGCGCGATACCGACGACGGCATCCCGCTTGCCCAGGTTGATCAGTTGGACGCCCATGGTGTCACGGCCCGTCTCCCTGACTTCGTTGACGCGCGTGCGAATCACACCGCCGCCGAGCGTGATGGCAAGGATCTCATCCGTCTCCTCGACCACCAACGCACCGACGAGAGAACCACGGTCCTCCACGATCTTGGCGGCCTTGATACCGAGGCCGCCGCGGCCCTGGACGCGGTACTCGTCGACGGCGGTCCGCTTCGCGTACCCGCCGTCCGTCGCGGTGAAGACGAAAGTACCGGGCCGGACGACATTCATCGACAGCAGCTCGTCCCCTTCGCGGAAACTCATCCCCTTAACGCCGGATGTCGCTCGTCCCATTGGCCGAAGAGCATCGTCCGTCGCGGTGAACCGGATCGACTGCGCCTTGCGGCTGATCAGCAGCAGATCGTCCTCCGCCGACACCAGCTCCGCGCCGATCAGCTCGTCGTCGGCGCCCGACTCCGTCTCCCGGAGGTTGATCGCGATAACCCCGCCCGAGCGCGGCGAGTCGTAATCCTTCAGCGGCGTCTTCTTCACCAGACCGGCCTTTGTGGCCAGAACGAGATACGGCACGGCCTCGTAGTCACGGATCGCCAGGATCTCGGCGATCTGCTCGTCCGGCTGGAAGGCCAGCAGGTTCGCCACGTGCTGACCGCGCGCGTCGCGGCCGGCGTCCGGCAGCTCGTACGCCTTCGCCCGGTACACCCGGCCCTTGTTCGTGAAGAACAGCAGCCAGTGGTGGGTCGTCGAGACGAAGAAGTGGTCGACGATGTCGTCTTCCTTGAGCTTCGTCCCGCGCACGCCCTTGCCGCCGCGCTTCTGCGAGCGGTAGTCGTCCGCCTTCGTACGCTTCACATAGCCGCCACGCGTGATGGTGACGACGATGTCCTCCTCGGCGATCAAGTCCTCCATGGACATGTCACCGTCGAAGGGGACCAGCTTGGAGCGCCGGTCGTCGCCGAACTTGTCGACGATGACGGTCAGTTCCTCGCGGATGATCTGACGCTGCTTCTCCGGCGAGGCCAGGATCGCGTTGTACTCGTTGATCTTCTGCTGCAGCTCGTCGTGCTCGGCGACGATCTTCTGCCGCTCCAGCGCCGCCAGCCGCCGCAGCTGCATCTCCAGGATCGCGTTCGCCTGGATCTCGTCGATCGAGAGCAGCCCCATCAGGCCCTCGCGCGCGATCTCCACCGTGTCACTGCGCCGGATCAGCGCGATGACCTCGTCGATCGCGTCGAGCGCCTTGAGCAGACCGCGCAGGATGTGCGCCCGCTCCTCGGCCTTGCGCAGCCGGAACTTCGTACGCCGGACGATGACCTCGATCTGGTGCGTCACCCAGTGCCGGATGAACGCGTCCAGCGACAGCGTGCGCGGCACGCCGTCCACCAGCGCCAGCATGTTCGCGCTGAAGTTGGACTGGAGGTCGGTGTGCTTGTAGAGGTTGTTCAGCACGACCTTGGCGACCGCGTCCCGCTTCAGGACCACGACCAGGCGCTGTCCCGTACGCGAGGACGTCTCGTCCCGGACGTCGGCGATCCCGCCGACCCGTCCGTCCTTGACCAGATCCGCGATCTTCTGCGCGAGATTGTCCGGGTTGGTCTGGTACGGCAGCTCCGTGACCACCAGGCACTGGCGGTTCTGGATCTCCTCGACCTCGACCACCGCGCGCATCGTGATCGAGCCGCGGCCCGTCCGGTACGCCTCCTCGATGCCCTTGCGGCCCACCACCAGCGCGCCCGTCGGGAAGTCCGGGCCCTTGATCCGCTCGATCAGCGCGTCGAGCAGCTCCTCGTGGCTCGCCTCCGGGTGCTCCAGCGCCCACATCGCGCCGGCCGCCACCTCCCGCAGATTGTGCGGCGGGATGTTCGTGGCCATACCGACGGCGATGCCCGCCGAACCGTTGATCAGCAGGTTCGGGAAGCGCGCCGGCAGGACCGTCGGCTCCTGGTTGCGCCCGTCGTAGTTGTCCGTGAGGTCGACGGTGTCCTCGTCGATGTCCCGGAGCATCTCCATCGACAGCGGCATCATCTTGCACTCGGTGTACCGCATGGCGGCGGCCGGGTCGTTGCCCGGGGAACCGAAGTTGCCGTTGGAGTCGACCAGCGGCATCCGCATCGACCACGGCTGCGCGAGCCGCACCAGCGCGTCGTAGATCGAGGAGTCGCCGTGCGGGTGATAGGTGCCCATGACGTCACCGACGACACGGGCGCACTTGTAGAAGCCCTTCTCGGGCCGGTAGCCGCCGTCGTACATCGCGTACAGCACCCGGCGGTGTACGGGCTTGAGGCCGTCCCGTACGTCCGGCAGCGCGCGCGACACGATGACGGACATCGCGTAGTCGAGGTACGAGCGCTGCATCTCGGTCTCAAGCCCGACCGGCTCCACGCGCAGGGCCAGGCCCTCCACCGCGGTCACGGTCTCGGGGGCGCCGCCGTCCGCGCCGGCGGGCGGGGCGGGTGACTCGGGGGTGTCGGGGGTGTTCTCGTCGGCCATTGCTGGTCAGTGTTCCTTTCGGCCTTGTCGAATCCGTCAGCTGAGACCGACTCAGATGTCGAGGAAGCGGACGTCCTTGGCATTGCGCTGGATGAAGGACCGCCGCGCCTCGACGTCCTCGCCCATCAGCACCGAGAACAGATCGTCGGCCTGGGCCGCGTCGTCCAGGGTGACCTGGCCGAGCACGCGGTGGTCGACGTCCATCGTGGTGACCCGCAGCTCCTCGGCGTTCATCTCGCCCAGACCCTTGAAGCGCTGGATCGAGTCCTCGCGGATCCGCTTGCCGTTCTGCTTGCCCAGCTCGACCAGGGCGTCGCGCTCCCGGTCGGAGTACGCGTACTCGAAGTCGTCCCGGCCCCACTTGATCTTGTACAGCGGAGGACGCGACAGATAGACGTGCCCGGCCTCGACCAGCGGGCGCATGAACCGGAACAGGAACGTCAGCAGCAGCGTGTTGATGTGCTGGCCGTCGACATCGGCGTCCGCCATCAGGATGATCTTGTGATAGCGGAGCTTCTCGATGTCGAAGTCCTCGTGCACCCCGGTACCGAAGGCGCTGATCAGCGCCTGGACCTCGGTGTTCTGGAGGATCTTGTCGATCCGCGCCTTCTCGACGTTCAGGATCTTGCCGCGGATCGGCAGGATGGCCTGGTACATCGGGTTACGGCCGGACTTCGCCGAACCACCGGCGGAGTCACCCTCGACGATGAAGATCTCGCACTTCGAGGGGTCGTTCGACTGGCAGTCGCTGAGCTTGCCGGGCAGCGACGCGCTCTCCAGCAGCCCCTTGCGGCGGGTCAGATCGCGCGCCTTGCGGGCCGCGACCCGGGCCGTGGCGGCCTGGATCGACTTGCGGATGATGTCCGCGGCCTCGTTCGGATTGCGGTCGAACCAGTCCGTCAGATGCTCGTGCACGATCTTCTGCACGAACGTCTTCGCCTCGGTGTTGCCGAGCTTGGTCTTCGTCTGGCCCTCGAACTGCGGCTCGCCGAGCTTCACCGAGATGATCGCCGTCAGACCCTCGCGGATGTCCTCACCGGCGAGGTTGTCGTCCTTCTCCCGCAGGAACTTCTTCTCGCGCGCGTAGCGGTTGACCAGGCCGGTCATCGCCGCGCGGAAGCCCTCCTCGTGCGTACCGCCCTCGTGCGTGTGGATCGTGTTGGCGAAGGAGTACACCCCCTCGCTGTACTGCGAGTTCCACTGCATCGCGATCTCGACCGAGAGCATCCGCTCCTTGTCCTCGGCCTCGATGTCGATGACCGTCGGGTGGATCAGCTCACCCTTGCGCGAGTTCAGGTACTTCACGAAGTCGACGATGCCGCCCTCGTAGAAGTACGTGACCGTACGCGCCGGGGGCTCCTCGCCCGCGCCCGCGACGGCGTCCGCGCCCGCGACGTCCGCGCCCACGACGGCCTTGGCCGACTCGCGCTCGTCCGTCAGCGTCAGGGTGAGGCCCTTGTTGAGGAAGGCCATCTCCTGGAAGCGCCGGGACAGCGTCTCGAAGGAGTAGTCCGTCGTCTCGAAGACGTCCGGGTCGGCCCAGAACGTGACCGTCGTGCCGGAGTCGGACGTCTCCTCGTTGCGCTTGAGCGGCGCGGTCGGCACACCGAGCTTGTAATCCTGCGTCCAGCGGTGGCCGTCCGTCTTGACCTCGACCGCGACTTTGGTCGACAGGGCGTTGACGACGGAGACGCCGACGCCGTGCAGCCCGCCGGAGACGGCATAACCGCCGCCGCCGAACTTGCCGCCCGCGTGCAGCACCGTCATCACGACCTCGACGGCCGGCTTGCCCTCGGACGGAACGATGCCGACCGGGATACCGCGGCCATTGTCGATCACGCGCACCCCGCCGTCGGCGAGGATCGTGACGTCGATGGTGTCCGCGTGACCGGCCATCGCCTCGTCGACGGAGTTGTCGACGACTTCCTGCACCAGGTGATGCAGACCGCGCTCGCCCGTCGAGCCGATGTACATACCGGGCCGCTTGCGGACCGCGTCCAGACCTTCGAGCACGGTGATGGCACTGGCGTCGTACGAGGCGGTCACCTCGCCGTGCTCACCGAGGCCGGTCGACGGAGACTTCTCATGGGGGTTGCCGGAATCGGCCACGAAGCGCCCTTTCTGGCACAGCACAGGCCGTTCTCCGAGCAAGCGGGAAGCGGCTGCGTCGTTCGGCTTGTGTCAGCATCTGTTGACTGCTCCCGCAAGCACGCGGGATTCTCCATCAGTCTACCGGTAGCGCCGACCCGAATGGGGGTTTGCCGGTACCTGAGTCCGCATGTGCCGCCCTGAATGAGCGGCTCACGACTCCCCATATTCGGGAAGGGGCTCCAAGAGGCTCACACCGGCATTGAGCGCTTCGGCCTGTCAACCTCCCGCTACGGTGAGGGACACCTCAGTCTTCCGGGCCTCCCGCCGGGGCCACGACGGTGCCGGGAGAGGTACGGGAAGCGGTACGGGAACGGACCGCCCGGCCCGAAACCGGACGGTGACGGGGGGGGCCGGGGCGGCGAGACCGACGCGGCTGACGCGACCGACGCGGCCGGGCGGCCGGGCGGCCGGCGAGGCTGGCGCGGGCGCCTCAGCCGTACGTGTCCCCGGGCCCCTGGCTCCCGGGCGCCCGCAGCCGGCCGGAGCGCGACGGGGGCCCGCCGGGCCCCAGGACCTTGATCATCCGTACGGTGCCGTGCCCCAGGTCCTCGTTCAGCCGGGCCACCAGCCGTGGCGCCAGCAGCCGCAGCTGCGTGGCCCAGGCCGTGGAGTCGCACTGCACCGTCAGTACCCGCTGGTCACCGCTGTCGTCGTACCGCTGCGGCACACAGTGCTTCGCGACGTCCTCGCCGACGATCTGCGGCCACCGGCCCATCACCCCGCCCACCGCCGCGGGCGTCTCCCAGCCACGCTCCGTGATCAGCCGGTTGATCGCCGCGCCGAGCGGCAGCGGGTCGCGGCCGTCGGCGCCGGACCCGGACCGCAGCCCGCCACCCCGTCTGGCCTGCTTCTTCTGCTGTACGGCGGCGCCGCGCGCCCGCGCCTGCTCCTTGGCCGCGCGCAGCGCGACCCGCGCCAGATCCACCCCCGACGACTCCGGAACGGCGGACGGACCGGAGGCCCCCGCGGTCCCCGGAGCCCCAGAAGTCCTAGAAGTCGCAGGAGTCGCAGGAGTCCCCGCCGTAGCGCCGGATTCGGGGATCATCGCCTGGCCGCTCATACCCGCTCCACCGCGCCCTCGGCCACCGCGTACCGCGCCCCGGCCAGCACCCCCGGCACATCGTCGGCCACGGCCGCCGTCACCAGCACCTGCTCACCCGGCACCACCAGCTCGGCCAGCCGCTCCCGGCGCCGCGCGTCCAGCTCGGCGAACACGTCGTCCAGGACCAGCACCGGCTCGTTCCCCTCGGCGCGCAGCAGATCGTACGAGGCGAGCCGCAGCGCCAGCGCGTACGACCACGACTCGCCGTGGCTGGCGTACCCCTTCGCGGGGAGCCTGCCGAGCCGGAGCACCAGGTCGTCCCGGTGCGGCCCGACGAGCGTCACGCCCCGCTCGATCTCCTGCTTGCGCACCCCGGCCAGCGCGGCCATCAGATGCCCGTACAGCTCGTCCCGCGAGGCCCCGGCGGCGATCCCCGCCGCACCATCCGTCCCAGCCGCGTCGGGGCCGTCCGGCTCACCGGCGGAGGAACGGTACTCCAGCGACACAGGACCGCCGCCGGGCGCGAGCTGCTCGTACGCCTTGTCCGTCAGCGGCTGCAGCACCGTGATCAGATCCGCCCGCTGCGCCAGCAGCTCGGCCCCCACCCGCGCCAGATGCTGGTCCCACACATCCAGCGTGGACAGGTCCATGCCACGACCGCCGTGCCGGCGCGCCATCGCCGCGGACTTGAGCAGCGTGTTGCGCTGCCTGAGCACCCGGTCGTAGTCCGAGCGCACCGCCGCCATCCGGGGCGAGCGCGCGGTGATCAGCTCGTCCAGGAACCGCCGGCGCTCGCCCGGGTCGCCCTTCACCAGCGCCAGATCCTCCGGCGCGAACAGCACGGTCCGTACGATGCCCAGCACATCGCGGGGCTTGACCTGCGAGGACCGGTTGATCCTGGCCCGGTTCGCGCGGCCGGGGTTGAGCTCAAGCTCGACCAGCTGCGACCGCTCGCCCTGCGTCACGGCCGCCCGTATCACGGCGCGCTCCGCGCCCATCCGCACCAGCGGCGCGTCGGACGAGACGCGGTGGCTGCCGAGGGTCGCCAGATAGCCGACCGCCTCGACCAGATTGGTCTTGCCCTGCCCGTTAGCCCCCACGAACGCGGTGACGCCCGGATCGAGGGGAACCTCGACCCGGGCGTAGGACCGGAAGTCCGCCAGCGACAGATGCGTGACATGCATAGGGTGCGCGGGCCTCTTCCGGTTCGGTGCCAGTGCTCGGTACTCAGCTGCTCAATGCCTGAGCCGCTCAGTGCCGGCTCAGTGCTTCGCGTCGCTCGATTCGACGGCATGGCCGCCGAACTGGTTGCGCAGCGCCGCGACCATCTTCATCTGGGGCGAGTCCTCCTGGCGCGACGCGAACCGGGCGAACAGCGACGCGGTGATCGCGGGCAGCGGCACCGCGTTGTCGATGGCCGCCTCGACCGTCCACCGGCCCTCGCCGGAGTCCTCCGCGAAGCCGCGCAGCTGGTCCAGGTGCTCGTCCCGGTCCAGCGCGTTGACCGCCAGGTCCAGCAGCCAGGACCGGATGACCGTGCCCTCCTGCCAGGAGCGGAAGACCTCACGGACGTCCGTGACGGAGTCGACCTTCTCCAGCAGCTCCCAGCCCTCGGCGTACGCCTGCATCATGGCGTACTCGATGCCGTTGTGAACCATCTTGGCGAAGTGCCCCGCGCCGACCTTGCCCGCGTGGACGGTGCCGAAGTCGCCCTCGGGCTTCAGCGCGTCGAAGATCGGCTGTACCTTCGCGACGTTCTCCGGGTCGCCGCCGTACATCAGCGCGTACCCGTTCTCCAGGCCCCAGACGCCACCGGAGACACCGCAGTCGACGAAGCCGATGCCCTTGATGCCCAGCTCGACGGCGTGCTTCTCGTCGTCCGTCCAGCGGGAGTTCCCGCCGTCCACCACGACATCGCCGGGGGAGAGCAGCTCGGCCAGCTCGTCGACCGTCGCCTGGGTCGCGGCGCCGGCGGGAACCATCACCCAGATCACCCGCGGGCCCTTGAGCCTGCCCACCAGCTCCTGAAGGCTGTGGACATCGGCGAGGTCCGGATTGCGGTCGTATCCGATGACAGTGTGGCCGGCGCGGCGGATGCGCTCACGCATATTGCCGCCCATCTTGCCGAGACCGACGAGACCGAGCTCCATCAGGTGTTCCTTAAGCGTTGAGGCGATTCGTACCCAAGTCCGAGACTACGCCCGGACCTGGGTACTCACCTGTGGGGTCAGCCGCTCAGGCGTACCGGCATGATCAGGTACTTGTACGCCTCGTCGGCCTCCGCCTTGACATCCGCCCGGCCGCTCAGCAGCGCCGGCTTCGTGGAGGTCGTGAAGGACAGCTGGGCCACCGGTGAATCGATCGCGCTCAGACCGTCCAGCAGGAAGGTCGGGTTGAAGGCGATCGAGATGTCGTCGCCCTCCAGGTGCGCGTCGACCCGCTCCACAGCCTGTGCGTCGTCGCTGGAGCCCGCCTCCAGGATCAGCACGCCCTGCTCGAAGCTGAGCCGTACGGGGGTGTTCCGCTCGGCGACCAGGGCCACACGCTTGACGGCCTCGACGAACGGAGCGGTCTCGATCACCGCGACCGAGTTGAACTCGGTGGGGAAGAGCGTGCGGTACTTCGGCAGGTCGCCTTCGAGCAGTCGGGTGGTCGTACGCCGGCCCGCGCCCTCGAAGCCGATCAGACCCTCGCCCGCACCGGACCCGGAGAGCGCGAGCGTGACCGTGTCACCGCTGGTGAGCGCCTTGGCGGTGTCCAGCAGCGTCTTGGCGGGCACCAGCGCGACGGCGGAGATGTCCGCGGCCTCGGGCTTCCACAGGAACTCGCGGACCGCGAAGCGGTAGCGGTCGGTCGAGGCCAGGGTGACCGTGTCGCCCTCGATCTCGATCCGTACGCCGGTCAGCACCGGCAGCGTGTCGTCGCGGCCGGCGGCGATGGCGACCTGGGCGGCGGCCGAGGCGAAGACCTCACCGGGCACGGTGCCGGTCGCGGTCGGCATCTGCGGCAGCGCCGGGTACTCGTCCACAGGCAGTGTGTGCAGCGTGAAGCGGGAGGAGCCGCAGACCACGGTCGCCCGTACACCGTCTGTGGAGATCTCGACCGGCCTGTTGGGGAGGGCGCGGCAGATGTCGGCGAGGAGCCGGCCGGAGACGAGGACGGTGCCGTCCTCCTCCACCTCGGCGTCCACCGAGACTCGTGCCGAGACCTCGTAGTCGAAGCTGGAGAAGCTGAGCGCGCCGTCCTCGGCCTTCAGCAGAAGGCCCGCGAGTACGGGCGCCGGCGGCCGGGCCGGGAGGCTGCGGGCCACCCAGGCCACCGCCTCAGCGAGTACATCGCGCTCCACCCGGATCTTCACCGGAACCGCCTCCTGCTGTTGCTGGCTCGCCCTGCTGGCCTTACGTCGTCGGCTGTGATGCCGGGGACCAGTCTGACGTACGGCACCGACAGTCGGTGCGGCTGCGGGTCAAGTCGGTGCGCGTGGCGGCCCGGGCCCGGAGGCGGAGTTGTGCACAGGACCCGCTTCTAAACGAATCTCTCGCTAACTCAAGGGGGTAGTAGTAGTAGGGCCTGTGGAAACCGTGGATAACGTCGTCTGCGCAGGTCAGGCCGGGTTTTTTGTCCACCGGTCCTGTGGGCGGCACCCGTGGATAACCGGCCTCTTCTGTGGACAGCCGAAAGTTGTGCACACTCCATGCACAGGCGACCCCTACTTCTCCCCAGCTGCGTCCCCAGTTTTACCCGGCTTCCCCACAGCCCAACCACCCACCTCGGTGTGACGCCTTTCACTCGACTCAGCGATCCCGGGCGTTTTGTTGCCGAACAGTGGACAGCGCTGTGGAGAAGGTGTGGGCAACCGGGCCCGGCCTGTGGGCCGCCGGTGGACAGTCGCGGCGGCGCCCTGTGGAGGAAATCTCTGTCCACAGCCTGTGGAAAATCTTCGGCCACAATTCCACAGGCCACTGACCTGCCTCGACGCAGTTCTGTCCGCCGGGCCTGTGGACAGGATCTGGACAACTTACGGGTCCCCAGGCTGTGGACGGAAGATTCTCCCCCGATCTGTGGAGAAGTCGTTCCCGGGGAGCCGTATTCGAACAGCGGAGACGGGCGCCGAGGACCGCGCGGAGCCGCCGGAGCGCTGCCGGAGCCGTTCGGGAGCCCTGCCGGAGCCGCCCGGGAGCCGCTGGGAAGCCGCTGGGAAGCCCCGCGACAGCTCCGCCGAGGGCCCCGTGGCACGGCGAAGGGCGCCCGGGGACCGTTTCCGTACGGTCTCCCCGGGCGCCCTTCGCGACGCCGGTCGTCAGCCGTTCTTGATGCGGTTGGTCAGCTCCGTGACCTGGTTGTAGATCGAGCGCCGCTCGGCCATCAGCGCGCGGATCTTCCGGTCCGCGTGCATCACCGTCGTATGGTCACGGCCGCCGAACTGCGCGCCGATCTTCGGCAGCGAGAGATCGGTCAGCTCGCGGCAGAGATACATCGCGATCTGGCGCGCGGTCACCAGCACCCGGCTCCGTGAGGAGCCGCAGAGGTCCTCCACGGTCAGTCCGAAGTAGGCGGCGGTGGCCGCCATGATGGCGCCCGCGGTGATCTCGGGGGCCGCGTCCTCGCCGCCGGGGAGCAGATCCTTCAGCACGATCTCGGTGAGCCCGAGATCCACGGGCTGCCGGTTGAGCGACGCGAACGCCGTCACCCGGATCAGCGCGCCCTCCAGCTCACGGATGTTGCGCGAGATCCGGGAGGCGATGAACTCCAGCACCTCGGGCGGCGCGTTCAGCTGCTCCTGCACGGCCTTCTTGCGCAGGATCGCGATACGGGTCTCCAGCTCGGGCGGCTGGACGTCCGTGGTCAGCCCCCACTCGAAGCGGTTGCGCAGCCGGTCCTCCAGGGTGATCAGCTGCCTGGGCGGCCGGTCGGAGGAGAGCACGATCTGCTTGTTCGCGTTGTGGAGCGTGTTGAACGTGTGGAAGAACTCCTCCTGCGTCGACTCCTTGCTCGCCAGGAACTGGATGTCGTCGACCAGGAGGATGTCGACATCGCGGTACCGCTTGCGGAAGGTGTCGCCCTTGCCGTCCCTGATCGAGTTGATGAACTCGTTGGTGAACTCCTCGGAGCTCACGTACCGCACCCGGGTGCCGGGGTACAGGCTCCGCGCGTAGTGCCCGATGGCGTGCAGCAGATGCGTCTTGCCGAGCCCGGACTCGCCGTAGATGAAGAGCGGGTTGTACGCCTTCGCCGGCGCCTCCGCCACGGCGACCGCGGCCGCGTGCGCGAACCGGTTGGACGCGCCGATGACAAAGGTGTCGAAGAGGTATTTGGGGTTGAGCCGGGCCTGCGGCTCACCGGGACCGGGGGCCGGCGAGGGCTGGGCGCCCAGCGGGCCGGTGGCGCCGCCCCGCGCGCGGCCCACGCTCTGCCCGCCGCCGTGCCGGGGCGCCGGCGGCTCCTGGGGGTCGTGCGGGTCGTGCCGGCCCATGTGCTGGTCGTACGGGGACCGCTCCTGGCCCTGCGGCTGCCGGTAGTCGTGCTGCGGCTGCTGCGAGTGCGGGGTGGCGTACGGATCGCGGTCCTGGTAGCCGCCGAGCCGCGGCTGCTGCCAGGACAGGTCCTCCTGGGTCCGCGGCCAGGCGCCGGGGTCCTGGCGCTGCTGCTGGTACTCCGGGTACGCGGGCCGCACCGAGGGCATGCCGTCGTCCTGCGGGCGGTGCCCGTACCCGTCGTATCCGTCGCCCTGGCGCTGGTCGTCGAGGGACGGGCCCTGGTAGCGGTGCTGCTGGGGCACGGCCGGCGCGGGCGGGACCGGCTCGCCGGCCGAGTCGTCGACGGTGATGGCGATCCGGATGGGACGGCCGCACTCATGGCTCAGCGTCTCGCTGATGAGCGGCGCGAGCCTGCCCTCGAGCACGCGCTTGCCCCACTCGTTGGGCACGGCGAGCAGCGCGGTGTCGGCGACGAGGGCGAGGGGCTGGCAGCGCTCGATCCACTGCTTGTCCTTGGGCTCTACGCCCTGCTGGCCCTCTCTGAGGAGCTGTTCCAGCACTCGTGGCCACACTGCGGCAAGATCGGCAGGTACATCAGCCACAGGGGCACGCTCTCTCGCAGGTCCCACGAATGTGTGGTTCTCGGGACGGGGTGGGAAGACCGGCCGGAAAAGAATCCGGAGTTCAGCCAAGGTAGTCAGGCCGACCCGCGTGGTTCAAGTTGTTGTCCACAGCCTGTGCACAATGGAGCCCGGCACGGAGCTGGTTTGACCGGATGGCGTAGCCGCGCGTACCGTGACCAGGTCGAGTTGTCGATGGCTGCTGCCGCCTGCCTCCGATGGGCAAAGATCACGATCTGTGGTTGTGAAGCGGTGCACTAGGGCGTAATCGCGAGCTTCTCGTGGGCGCACGGTGACAGCCAGGCGATGTCCCGCCATCCACACATCATTTTCTGGAGCCCCCGAGTGAGCAAGCGCACCTTCCAGCCGAACAACCGTCGTCGTGCCAAGACCCACGGGTTCCGGCTGCGCATGCGGACCCGTGCCGGCCGCGCGATCCTGGCGACCCGCCGCAGCAAGGGCCGCGCCCGTCTGTCGGCCTGACCACCTGATAGCCAACAGGTCATGACGTGCTGCCTACCGAGAATCGGCTGAGGCGGCGCGAGGATTTCGCGACCGCGGTACGCCGAGGACGCCGGGCCGGTCGCCCGCTTCTCGTCGTCCATCTACGCAGCGGTTCAACGGACCCGCACGCGCCTGGGGAGAGCGCTTCCCCGCCGCGTGCGGGTTTCGTCGTAAGCAAAGCCGTGGGTGGATCCGTTGTCCGCAACCTGGTGAAGCGGAGGCTTCGCCATCTGGTGCGCGAACGACTCTCCGAGCTGCCCCCCGGTAGCCTGGTTGTCGTACGGGCGCTGCCCGGAGCGGGCGACGCCGACCATGCACAGCTGGCCCGAGACCTGGACGCCGCTCTTCGGCGGCTGCTGGGAGGGGGCGCGCGATGAAGTACCCGCTGCTGGCTCTGATCAAGCTGTACCAGTGGACGATCAGCCCGCTTCTCGGGCCTGTCTGCCGGTACTACCCGTCGTGTTCGCACTACGGATACACCGCCATCGACCGGCACGGCGCGGTGAAGGGCACGGTGCTCACCGCGTGGCGCATCCTGCGGTGCAACCCGTGGTCGCCGGGCGGCGTGGACCATGTCCCGCCGCGCAAGCGCCCACGCTGGCACGAACTGCTGCGCGATGTCCTGCGTGGCGGCAAGGGCGGGCACTCCGCCGCCGGCGTGCCTTCCGGGGGATCGGCCCCCGACACCCCCAGTCCGGCCGCAGAGACCTCGTCCAAAGCTCAAGGAGCCTGATTAGTGGACACGATTGCCAGTCTGTTCAGTTTTATCACCACACCTGTTTCCTGGGTCATCGTCCAGTTCCACTCGCTGTACGGGATGATCTTCGGCCCCGACACGGGCTGGGCCTGGGGACTGTCCATCGTGTCCCTGGTGGTGCTGATCCGGATCTGCCTGATCCCGCTCTTCGTGAAGCAGATCAAGTCGACCCGGAACATGCAGGTGCTCCAGCCGAAGATGAAGGCGATCCAGGAGCGCTACAAGAACGACAAGCAGCGTCAGTCCGAAGAGATGATGAAGCTGTACAAGGAGACGGGCACCAACCCGCTCTCCTCGTGTCTTCCCATCCTGGCGCAGTCACCGTTCTTCTTCGCCCTGTACCACGTGCTCTCCAGCATCGCGAGCGGCAAGACCATCGGTGTCATCAACCAGGGGCTGCTCGACAGCGCCCGGCAGGCGCACATCTTCGGCGCTCCGCTGGCCGCCAAGTTCACGGACAGCAGCGCCAAGGTGGAGTCCCTCAACGCTTCGCTCGCCGATGTGCGGGTCGTCACCGCGATCATGATCGTGATGATGTCGGCGTCGCAGTTCTACACGCAGCGTCAGCTGATGACGAAGAACGTCGACCTGACGGTCAAGACGCCGTACATGCAGCAGCAGAAGATGCTGATGTACATCTTCCCGGTGATCTTCGCCGTCACGGGTGTCAACTTCCCCGTCGGTGTCCTCGTCTACTGGCTGACCACCAACGTGTGGACCATGGGCCAGCAGATGTACGTGATCAACCAGAACCCGACGCCGGGCAGCAAGGCGCAGGACCAGTACCTCCAGCGGCTGCTGAAGAGCATCACGTCCCACAGCGAGGTGCGGTCCCGTCGTAAGCGCGGCATCGTGCAGGCGATCGTGGCCAAGGGTCCGGACCGCAACGACAACGAACGCAAGTTCGTCATGGGCCTGGCCAAGGTCGGTCTCGCCGCACAGGCGGACGGCACGGTGATCAAGAGCGAGACCGCGGCCACCGACGCCGAGGCCGGTGGCGGCCAGAAGCGGCAGCAGCCCAAGAGGCTGACCAAGGCGCAGCGCCAGGCCGCCGCACAGCTGGGTACCGACAAGCCCGAAGAGACTACGGACGCCGAGGGCTCCACGGACTCCGAGGCCACCGATGAGCCGGCGAAGACCTCGTTGCAGAAGAAGGACGAGCCGCAGGACCCCACGTCCAAGCCGCCGGCCCGGCCCGCTGCCGGTGCCACGCGCCAAAAAGCCAAGTCGGGGCAGCGTAAGGGTCAGCAGCGGCCCAAGCACCCGTCCAAGAAGTAAGAAGGAGTCCATCCGTGACGGAAGGCACCATCTCCGCCCCCGCCGAGGCCGAGCCCGGCGACACCCTGACCCGCCTGGAGCAGGAAGGGGAGATCGCGGCCGACTACCTCGAGGGTCTGCTCGATATCGCTGATCTCGACGGCGATATCGACATGGACGTCGAGGCCGACCGCGCCGCGGTCTCGATCATCAGCGACTCCGGCCGGGATCTGCAGAAGCTGGTGGGGCGCGACGGCGAGGTGCTGGAGGCTCTTCAGGAGCTGACGCGTCTCGCTGTACACCGTGAGACCGGTGATCGCAGCCGGCTCATGCTGGACATCGCCGGCTTCCGCGCCAAGAAGCGCACCGAGCTGGCCGAGCTGGGTGCCAAGGCGGCGGACGAGGTGAAGAGCACCGGCGAGCCGGTCAAGCTCGATCCCATGACGCCCTTCGAGCGGAAGGTCGTCCACGACGCGGTAGCCGCCGCCGGTCTGCGCAGTGAGTCGGAGGGCGAGGAGCCGCAGCGCTTCGTTGTGGTACTCCCCGCCTGAGCGGTCCATCATTTCTCGGCCCCGTCTGTTGCGCAGGCGGGGCCGATCTTTGTCAGCCTGATAGTCAGCCACCATCGGTGGTTCGGTATGGAAGGACGGTTCCCGTGACGGAGGCAGCAGAGCTTTCCCCCGCGCCGGACGAGGCACGCACTGTTTTCGGTGAGTTCTTTCCGGAGGCTGTCCGCTACGCGGAGCTGCTGGCGGACGCGGGGGTCAAGCGCGGTCTGATCGGTCCACGCGAGGTGCCGCGGCTGTGGGAGCGGCATCTGCTGAACTGCGCGGTGCTCTCGGAGGTCGTTCCCGAGGGGGTGACGGTCTGCGATGTGGGTTCGGGGGCCGGGCTTCCGGGGATTCCGCTGGCGCTGGTCCGGCCGGATCTGAAGATCACCCTGCTGGAGCCGCTGCTCCGTCGGACGAACTTCCTCCAGGAGGTTGTCGAGCTACTGGGGCTGGACCATGTGACAGTCGTGCGCGGCCGGGCGGAGGAGGTCCTCGGGACCCTTCAGCCGGTGCATGTGGTGACGGCGCGCGCCGTGGCCCCCCTGGACCGCCTGGCGGGCTGGGGAGTGCCGCTGCTGCGCCCCTACGGGGAGATGCTGGCGCTGAAGGGCGACACGGCGGAGGAGGAGATCAAGGGGGCCCGTGCGGCGCTGAGCAAGCTCGGTGTGGTGGAGACCTCGGTGCTTCAGGTCGGCGAGGGCATCGTAGACCCGCTGGCCACCGTGGTGCGGGTGAAGGTCGGGGAGAGCCCGGGCGGCGTACGGTTCGCGACGAAGCGGGCCAAGGCCGCCCAGGTCGGGCGTGCGCGGCGTCGCCGCTGAGCCGTACAGTCCGTACTGCCTATCAGTGATGCTCCATACAAGCAGCCATACCTATGCATTGCGGAGTGTCGTGACGGCCTGGCCCTGCGGCCCGTGCATCGTGTTTCACGTGAAACGTCGCTCACTGCTCCAGGGCATCATCGGCCGTGGCCGCGCGGCTGCCACACCGCGCGGCCGAAAGCCCCTCGTAAGGGGCACGAGGTTGTCCACAACGGTGGATTCATCCACAGAACCAAGGGCCTCGCTGGTTCACGACCCCGAAAGCATGGCAGGCTCTGTCCATTGCGAGTCTGAAGTCGAGGAGAGTGAATCCTTGCGGTCCGACGCCAACATCGCGGGACCGATGACCGATCCGGTCCCCGGTCCCCGTACCGAGTCGGCGGGGGATGTTTCACGTGAAACACCGCCCCCGATGGACGACACCCCCACGGGTCGCGCTGCCCAACTGGCCGTCGAGGCACTGGGCCGCGCCGGTGAGGGGATGCCCCGCCCGGAGCAGACGCGTGTCATCGTCGTTGCCAACCAGAAGGGCGGCGTAGGAAAGACCACCACCACGGTCAACCTCGCCGCATCGCTCGCGCTCCACGGCGCGCGCGTTCTGGTGATCGATCTGGATCCGCAGGGCAATGCCTCCACGGCGCTCGGGATCGACCATCATGCCGAAGTCCCCTCGATCTATGACGTCCTGGTGGAGAGCAAGCCGCTCTCCGAGGTGGTCCAGCCTGTACCGGACGTCGAAGGTCTCTTCTGTGCTCCCGCCACCATCGATCTCGCCGGTGCGGAGATCGAGCTGGTGTCGCTGGTGGCACGGGAGAGCCGGCTTCAGCGGGCGATCGAGGCGTACGAGCAGCCGTTGGACTACATCCTCATCGACTGCCCGCCCTCGCTCGGCCTGCTGACCGTCAACGCGATGGTCGCCGGAGCGGAAGTGCTGATCCCCATCCAGTGCGAGTACTACGCGCTGGAGGGGCTCGGGCAGCTGCTGCGGAACGTTGAACTGGTCCGCGGTCACCTCAACCCGTCGCTGCATGTGTCGACGATCCTGCTCACCATGTACGACGGCAGGACCCGGCTCGCCTCGCAGGTGGCGGACGAGGTGCGGAGCCACTTCGGCAAGGAAGTACTGAGGACGAGCATCCCTCGGTCCGTACGTATCTCCGAGGCACCGAGCTACGGACAGACGGTGCTGACGTATGACCCGGGATCCAGTGGATCCCTCTCATATCTCGAAGCCGCCCGTGAGATCGCGCTGCGGGGGATCGGGGTGCACTACGACGCCCAGCAGGCGCATGTGGGCAGCCAGAACAGTCAGCAGAGTATGTCGGAGGGGATCCAGTGAGTGAGCGACGTAGAGGCTTGGGGCGTGGGCTCCAAGCGCTGATTCCCGCCGCTCCGCAGGAGAAGCAGGTGCCCTCCACCGGGGTGGCCTCACCTTCTCCCGGGGCGGCGCCGGTACTGGTCGCCGATCGGAAGGTGACGACCCTCAAGGGGACCTCACTGCCGCAGGTGGCCATCTCCCCGGAGTCGGTGCCGGAAGAGCCGGAGCGCGAGGCCGAGCCCGGACCGGTGGGGGCGGATGTCGCGTACTTCGCCGAGGTGCCGATCGATTCGATCACGCCAAACCCGCGACAGCCCCGCGAGGTGTTCGACGAGGACGCACTCGCCGAACTGGTCACCTCGATCAAGGAAGTAGGACTCCTCCAGCCGGTGGTTGTCCGGCAGGTGGCGCCGGAGCGCTATGAGCTGATCATGGGCGAGCGGCGCTGGAGGGCGTGCAAGGAAGCCGGACTGGAGCAGATTTCGGCGATCGTCCGCGCCACGGACGACGAGAAGCTGTTGCTCGACGCACTCCTGGAGAACCTGCACCGGGCCCAGCTGAATCCGTTGGAAGAGGCATACGCCTACGATCAGTTGCTCCAGGACTTTAAGTGCACGCACGACCAGCTGGCCGACCGGATCGGGCGCTCGCGCCCGCAGGTCTCCAACACTCTGCGACTGCTGCGTCTCTCCGCCCCGGTGCGGCGCAGGGTGGCCGCCGGCGTGCTGTCCGCCGGCCACGCGCGGGCGCTGCTCTCGGTGGAGGGTTCCGAGGAGCAGGACCGGCTGGCGCACCGCATCGTGGCCGAGGGTCTCTCGGTGCGGGCTGTCGAGGAGATTGTGACCCTGATGGGTACACACCCCGAGGCCGCACCGAAGTCGAAGGGGCCCCGGGCGGGGGCCCGGGTCTCGCCGGCGCTGGGCGATCTGGCGTCGCGTCTCTCGGACCGCTTCGAGACCCGGGTGAAGGTGGATCTGGGGCAGAAGAAGGGAAAGATCGTCGTTGAGTTCGCCTCGATGGACGATCTGGACCGCATCCTCAACACGCTTGCTCCCGGCGAGGGACGGGTCCTGAACCAGGGGCTCACCGAGGAAGCGGTGGAGGACGACGAGAGCTGACGCTCTCTCACCGACTCCCGGGGCGGGCCATGTTCCTCACTGACTGGAACAGGGCCCGCCCTTTGCTGTCTCTCTGTATGCCCGGCAGCTTCGGGTGGATACGATCGCTCGGGTATGGCGCGGGCGAGGGAAGTGAGGAACAACCTCCATGGGGCGTCGGCTCGTACCGCTCACGCTGGACAACCTTCCGGACCTTCCCGATCGCTGCCGCTCATGTGTCTTCTGGGAGCTTGATCCGGTCAGGGGTGAAGCCGCGGTAAGAGCGGGCGGAGCTGAAGCACAGAAGGAAGCGTGGGTCTCGACCGCGCTCCTGGAGTGGGGGTCGTGCGGACGGGTCGTCTATGTCGATGACCGGCCGGTCGGCTTCGTTCTCTACGCGCCGCCGGCATATGTGCCGCGCTCCACGGCGTTCCCCACAAGCCCGGTGTCGCCGGACGCCGTCCAGCTGATGACGGCCTGGATCATGCCCGGCTACCGGGGGCAGGGGCTTGGCCGGGTGATGGTGCAGACCGTGGCCAAGGATCTGCTGCGCCGGGACTTCAAGGCCATTGAGGCGTTCGGGGACGCGCGATGGCGCGAGCCGGCCTGTGTCCTGCCTGCCGACCATCTGCTGGCGGTGGGCTTCAAGACCGTACGGCCGCATCCGCGGTATCCACGAATGCGGTTGGAGCTGCGGACCACGCTCTCGTGGAAGGAAGACATGGAGCTCGCGCTGGACCGGCTGCTGGGCGCGGTGAAGAAGGAACCCGCGCTGCGTCCGCTCTGAACAGAGAAACGGGTCTGCTCCCCCAGGGGGAACAGACCCGTTTCACGTGAAACATCGAAGGGGGTCAGCCCTTGACGGCGCCCTCACCGATGAAGTCCTCAAGGTCGCGTACGAGCGCGGCCTTGGGCTTGGCACCGACGATGGTCTTGGCGACCTCGCCGTTCTGGTACACGTTCAGCGTCGGGATGGACATGACGCCGTACTTGGCCGCGGTGGCCGGGTTCTCGTCAATGTTGAGCTTGACGATCTCGATCTTGTCGCCGTGCTCGGCCGCGATGGCCTCCAGCGAAGGCGCGATCTGACGGCACGGTCCGCACCAAGCGGCCCAGAAGTCCACCAGGACGGGCTTGTCGCTCTTGAGGACGTCATCATCGAATGAGGCGTCGGTTACATGCTTCAGGGCGCCGGCCACGGCGGCCTCCTTCAATTCGTGGGGTGGGGGTGGGTACTGCGGATCAGACGGTGGCGGTCTTCTCCGCCTCGGCGGCGTTATCGCTGTCGTTCAGTGCGGCGAGGAAGTGCTCGGCGTCCAGGGCGGCGGAGCAACCGGTGCCCGCCGCGGTGATCGCCTGACGGTAGGTGTGGTCGACGACATCGCCGGCGCCGAAGACTCCGGAGAGGTTGGTCCGGGTCGACGGGGCGTCAACGGTGAGGTAGCCCTCGTGGTCCAGGTCGAGCTGGCCCTTGAACAGCTCGGTCCGCGGGTCGTGGCCCACCGCGATGAACAGGCCGGTCACGGCGAGCGCGGAGGTCTCGCCCGTCTTGGTGTTGCGCAGCGTCAGACCGGAGAGCTTCTGGTCGCCGTGGATCTCCGCGACATCGCTGTCCCAGGCAAACTTGATCTTCGGGTCGGCGAAGGCACGGTCCTGCATGGTCTTGGAGGCGCGCAGGGTGTCCCGGCGGTGGACGATGGTGACGGACTTGGCGAAGCGCGAAAGGAAGGTGGCTTCCTCCATCGCGGTGTCGCCACCGCCGATCACGGCGATGTCCTGGTCCTTGAAGAAGAAGCCGTCGCAGGTGGCACACCAGGAGACGCCCCGCCCGGAGAGGGCGTCCTCGTTCGGCAGACCGAGCTTGCGGTGCTGCGAGCCGGTCGTGACGATCACGGTCTTCGCCCGGTGCACCGTGCCGGCCGTGTCGGTGACCGTCTTGATGTCACCGGTGAGGTCGACCGAGATGACATCGTCCGGGACCAGTTCGGCGCCGAAGCGCTCTGCCTGGGCCCGCATGTTGTCCATCAGGTCCGGGCCCATGATGCCGTCGCGGAAGCCCGGGAAGTTCTCCACATCGGTGGTGTTCATCAGAGCGCCACCGGCGGTGACGGCGCCCTCGAAGACCAGCGGCTTCAGCGACGCGCGCGCGGTGTACAGCGCGGCCGTGTAGCCGGCGGGCCCGGAACCGATGATGATCACATTACGGACGTCGCTCACGGGTTTCTTCCTCGTCTCTGCAGACTGCCTACTGGGGCCGATCAACGACTTTCACCCCATCCAACGGATCCTACGGGTCTTGCATTCCCGAGGACCTTCGGCTCCACGCGGAGGGTGTCGTCAGCGGAGGAGGTAGGCGCGTGTCAGCAGGACTTTTCCCTTGGCCATGGATGTGTTCTCCACGCAGGACGCGTCGATCACATACGCCTGGACCCGGTTGTCGTTCCCGGAGTGCGGCAGTACGACGAGATAGGCAGGGCTCCCCTCGTAGCTGCCCTGCTCGGCGGCTAGAGCGGAGTCGGAACGCCCGGTGCCCTGCTGAATACAGGACGGAATCTCGGGCAGGCCCTGGAGCCTGGGAGAAGGCGAAGCGAGCTGCCCCCCGCTCGTGTCCCGGAACGGCACGGACGCAGGCGAGTCCTTGGGCACGGCACGCTCGGCCGCGCCGGTGCTCATCAGGGCGTCCACCCGGTTCTGGAGACGGTCTTCCGAGAACTCCACTCCGCCGTCCTGTCCCACGCCGCTGGCGGCCGACCTGGCCTGGCTGTCCGAGGAAACCTGCAGGGATTCCGGCCGGGACTGGAAGAACAGCACACCGACCCCCACGGCGGCCGTTCCGAAGACCGCGCCGAGGATGGCGGTGCGGCGTCGGCGTGCCCTCGTGCCGCGGCCGGGTCCGGTCGCGGCACGAGGCCGCCCGGCGGGCCTGTCCGCCCGCACCCCCTCCGCTGCCACGGGCGCGACGGTCTCGGCAGGAGGCGATGTTTCACGTGAAACGTGTGTCGGCTCGTCGGGCTCGACGGGAGCCGTCGCGTTCAGCAGTGCCTCGGCAGCCAGCGCGGCATCGATACGGCCGGCGATGTCGGCGGGCATCCGCGGTGGCCCCGGAAGGGTGCCGAGCAGCCCTCTGATCTCTTCCAGGGAGTCATGGACGTCGGCGCAGAGCACACAGCCGTCGAGATGGGTCCGTACATCGCCGGCCCGCGAAGGGGAGAGCAGTCCCTCCGTCAGATCGGAGATCTCCGAGACATCAGGGTGCTGAGCCGTGTCGGTCGTCGATGTCACGCGCGCCCACCTCCGCCCTTCACGCCGGCAGGATCGCTCGATCCTGAATCCTTTGGCTCCGCTGCCGGTGGGACGGATGTCCCCGGCGTCCGGTTCCTTGCCCTGACCGGACCGCTGATATCCCCGATGTCCGCACGCAGATGCGTGAGCATCGGGAGAAGTCTGGCCCGGCCGCGGGCACAGCGGCTCTTCACCGTCCCGACGGGCACTCCGAGCACCGCGGCGGCCTCCGCCACCGGGAACCCCTGCATGTCGACGAGGACGAGCGCGGCGCGCTGGTCGGCGGGCAGCTTCGCCAGCGCGGCCAGCAGCTCCCGGTGCAGATCCCGGCGCTCTGCGGGGGCCTCTGCCGACTCATGGGGCTCGAGGAGCTGCTCCAGCCGCTCCGTGTCGTCCATGGGGGAGGTCTTGCGGGAGGCGGCCTTACGCGCCCGGTCGAGGCAGGCGTTGACGGTGATGCGATGGAGCCAGGTCGTCACGGCGGACTGACCGCGGAAGGTGTGCGCCGCACGGAAGGCGGAGACGAGGGCGTCCTGCACCGCGTCAGCGGCTTCCTCGCGGTCGCCGAGGGTCCGCAGGGCCACCGCCCAGAGACGGTCGCGGTGGCGCCGCACCAGTTCGCCGAAGGCATGCGGGTGACCCGCCACATGAGCGCTCAGAAGATCCTGGTCGTTCGTATCGCCGAGCACGACATCGTCCAACGTGAGCCCCCTCCCCCAGTGCGGTCAGCCGCTGATCCGGATCTCCGAAATCCCGCCCCGGAAGCGATCGTTGCGTCCGTCCGTCGGCAGTTCGGTGATGTGGATCAATACGTATCGGGTTCGCACGGGCTTGTCGAGAGTGCTCTTGAGCGTTCCGCCGACCGTCTCCAGCTTCGACAGCCGCTGGGAGAAGTCCGCCAGGGAGGTGGGGTTCGACGCGTTCTTGCCGGCGGCGAGGACCTCGGCCTTCTGACCGCTGCGGTACATGTCGATGTCGAAGGCGGACACGCTCCGTACGCTGCCCAGGTCGACGACGATTCCGCTGCCGTCCTTGCGGTCCGGGCGATTGCCGAAGTTGGCGAAGTTCTGGTACTGCGCGGTGATCCAGGCGGTGTCGGTCTTGCCGTCGATGGTGTTCGGGGCGAGTCCGGGGCTTATCCCCGAACCGCCGGGCGTGAACTCGGCCGCACTGTCGATCGTGAGCGGCTTGACGGGCTTGACCGCCTTGTCGTCCTCACCGGTGGTCGTCTGCGTGGGGCTCGTGTCCGTCTCGTTGTCCGGGCCGAGCAGCCGGTCTGCGACCTGCCAGCTCCCGAGGCCCAGCGCGGCGATGAGGAGCCCGGCGACGGTCCACTTGAGTACCTTGCCGGTACGGCTCTGGAGCGGTGGCGGCGGGGCCACGACCGGGTGCATCGTGGGTGCGCCGTGCCCCTGCTGCGTCCGTCCGTAGGTGCCCTGCTGGTAGGTGGTGCGCTGGTACTCGGGGGGCGCGGTGAACGTGGGCTCCGGCGGCTTGATCCGCGGCATCTCGGCGACGGCCGCCGCCAGCTCGTCCGGTGTGGTGCACGGCGGGTCCTGCCGGGAGGCGGTGGCGCCGTCGTTCACCAGGGCCCGCATCGCCAGCTCCGAGAGGCCGCGGTGGACCCCGGCGCGCACCTGGTCGGGGGCGATCAGCCCGACGCCCTTGGGTAGACCGGAGAGCCCGTACGAGTCCGTCTCGTACGGCCAGCGCTGGGTGAGCGCCGCGTAGAGCAGCGCCCCGATGGCCTCGGTGTCCGTACGCTGTGGCCGGTCGGCGCGGATACCACGCAGCGCCGCGTTCACGGCGAGGCCGCGGATCCGGTACTGGCCGGTGGAGGTGCGCAGCACCGCCCCCGGCGTCAGCCGTAGATGCGCCAGTCCCTCGCGGTGGGCTGCCGCCATGGCCTGGGAGACCTGGCTGACCAGCTGATAGGCGTCGTGGGCGGCCATGGGCCCGGCGGCGAGGAGCGCGGTGAGCTCGACCGCGTCGGGCAGCCACTCGTGGACGACATAGACGAGGTCGTTCTCCTCGACCGCGTCCAGAACCTGTACGAAGCGCGGGTCGCCCAGGAGAGCGGCAGACCGGGCCGCCGCGAGCACGGAGCGGGCCCGCGGGTGGTCGGCCGGCAGCAGATGCACACCGACGGCGCGGCGCAGCTTCTCGTCGACCGCACGCCAGCTGCTGAAACCGTCCAGACGGGTGACGCACTCCTCCAGGCGGTAGCGTCTGGCGAGTTTGTGGCCGCTGTGCAGCTCGGGCGCCGCACCGGCCGCACCGGTGCTCGGCCGCTCGCCGCGCGCGTCCTGTGCGGACTGCTCCGCCGTCTCCTGGGCTTCCGCCGACCCGTCGGCCGTGGCCTTGTCCGCCTTGGCGGTCAGCGGTTCGTCACCGCTGTTGTCGGCCACGTCGACGGCAGCCGTGCTACGTTCCGCCACCGTCGCTCCTGCCTCCCCATCCATTGCGCCCTGTCCAACAGCCAAGCCAATTGTGCCCACAGTCGGACGCTATGCACGACACGCGGCGGCCGACGATGGTTGTGCTCGGCCGGTCGCTCAGCGTCCGAGCCGCCCGCGAACCATGCCGAACATGGCGTTCAGCTCCTCGATCCTCATCTTCTTCGCCGCCATGAAGAACACGACGAGCAGCACGGTGCCACCGGCGACCAGTGCCACGATCGAACTGACGGCGCTGCTGCCAAGGGTGTGCAGAACGCCGTAGGCGACTGCGCCGGCCGCCAGGGCGCCGGGGACGGCCGCGAGACAGAGCCTGGCGTACGTACGCAGAACGCGGCCGCCGTCCAGATCGCCGTCCAGCCGGTTCCGCAGCCGGCGCCACGCCACGCCGACGCCGACGGCGTAGGCCAGCCCGTACGAGGCCGCCATGCCGACCACCGCCCAGCGGGACGGCAGGACCACGTAGCAGAGCGCGGAGGCCGCGGCGTTGACCAGGGCGACGATCACCGTGTTGTAGAAGGGCGTCCGGGTGTCCTCGTACGCGTAGAAGCCTCGCAGTACGACGTACTGCACGGAGTACGGAATGAGTCCGAGGGCGAACGCCATGAGGATGAAGCCCATGGACCGGGCCGATTCCATGCCGCTGGACGAGAACATCAGGATGGACAGCGGGACGCCGAGCGCGAGGAACCCGAAGGCGATCGGGACGATGGCGACCGCGGAGTTGCGCAGCCCCTGCGAGATGTCGTCGCGCACGGCCCCCGGGTCGTTGTCGTGGGCGGCGCGGGAGATCCTCGGCAGCAGCGCGGCCATGACCGAGACGGTGATGATGGCCTGCGGCATGCCCCAGATCAGCTGGGCGTTGCTGTAGGCCAGGATGCCGGTGCCGGTCCTGCCGGACGCCTCGCCGGCGGCGGTCGCCAGCTGGGTGACGACCAGCACGCCGGCCTGGTTCGCGAGGACGAACAGGACGGTCCACTTGGCCAGCTTGATCGTCTTGCCGAGCCCATGACCCCGCCAGTCGAACCGCGGACGGAAGCGGAACCCGGCCTCGCTCAGATACGGGATCATCGCGAGGGCCTGGACGACGAGGCCGAGCAGCGTTCCGATGCCCAGCAGCCGCACGCCGTCCGGCGGGATCGTCCGGACGGTCATGCTGGAGTCGGCGGCTGTGCCGTAGACCCAGATGAACAGACCGAATGTGGCGATCATGACGATGTTGTTGAGGACCGGGGTCCACATCATCGCGCCGAACTTCCCGCGCGCGTTGAGGATCTGGCCCATCACCACATGCACACCCATGAAGAAGATGGTGGGCAGGCAGTAGCGGGCGAAGGTGACCGCGACGTTGTTGGCGGGCGGGTCTCCGGCGATGGTGTCCGACATCAGCCGGACCAGCAGCGGCGCCGCGAAGACCGCCGCGGCCACGATCGCGCCGAGCGCCACCATGACGAGGGTGAGCAGCCGGTTGGCGTAGGCGACGCCACCGTCGTCGTCGTTCTTCATCGCCCGGACGAGCTGCGGGACGAAGACGGAGTTGAGGCCGCCGCCGACGGTGAGGATGTAGATCATCGTGGGCAGGGTGTAGGCGACCGTGTAGGAGTCACCGAGGAGCGCCGCGCCGAGCGCGGCCGTGATCACCAGGCTCCGTACGAACCCGGTGAGGCGGGACACCAGGGTGCCCGCGGCCATCAGCGCGCTCGACTTGAGCAGCCCCGAGGCCTTGCCTCCGGACTTCTTCGCGGGAGGCGGCGCTGCCGCGGCTTCGGGCTCCGGCGCCGTCAGCACCTTCCCCGTCCCCTGCTGATCGCGGTAGAGATGGGCGAACGCGTCCGCCGGCGGGGTGTCGTCACCGGCCCGCGAGACGAGGTCGTCGACGCCCGTGAACTGGGTCGTTCTCGCGTCGTCCCCGTAGGGGAGATGCCGGGACGGTCCTGAGGGCTCCGGTGGTGGTGTCTGGGCCCAGATACGGGGATCGGGCGCGTACTGCTGTGCGGGAGGCTGCTGGTACAGCTCCTGGCTCTCCGGGTACGTGCCCGGAGGCGGCGGCGGATGCGAGGCGCGGTCGTACAGCGCCTCGGCCACCGGGTCCTGCGCGGAGAGGTCCTGTGCCCAGTAGGGGTCCTGCTTGTAGGCGTCCTGGACATAGGGATCCTGGGCAGGCGGCGGAGGGGGCGGAGTCTGCCCCGCCGGATCGCCGCCCGCGCCCTGCCCACGGTCACCGTCGTACGGCGCGTTCATGGTTACCCCACCTCATCGTCCCCGGCCGACCGGCCACGACATCGCTCAACGGTCCACTTTCTCACCCGCGCCCGACGCGTCCGCGCTTTCCGGTCCGGTGTCCGGTGTCGGGTCACTCGGCTGCCCGGGATCCGTGTCGCCGGAGGCACCCGGACCGGCCTCACCGGTGCCGTCGGTGCCGTCCGGGGGCGTCGCCGCTTCCTTGCGGGCCACCGCCCGCTTGCGCCGGCTGTACATCTTCACTCCGGCCAGCACCAGCAGCAGCACTCCGCCGGCGATGACGAGCATGACGGTGGGCGTGATCTCGGAGACCTTGACCTGGAAGGTCATCGGGGCGCCGTACGGTGTGCCGTCCACCGTGTACAGCTGGGCGGTCACCTGGACCGGACCGTTGGCATTGCCCGCGCCGGTGAACTTCACCGACTGGCTGTGCCCACCGTCGATCTTGATCGGCCGCTCCGCGACGGGCTGGTCACCGTCGAGCTTGAGGCGGGTCGGGTTGTCGGACCTGAGCCGCAGCACCAGATCCTGGACGCCCTGCAGCAGCTTGTTCTGGACCGTCACGGGGATGGTCGCGCTGCGTCCCGACAGGGTGAGGACCGACTTGGGGATGAGTCGTACCTCGCTGGTCAGCCCCGTCAGATAGTCGTTCACCGCCTCGCGGTAGTGCCGGCCCCCGGTGGCGTTGCCGCGCCAGGACGTCGACATCGCCCGGCTGACCGCGTTGCCGAAGGGAGCCGCCACGCGGTCCGGTGAGCTGAGGATGGCCTTGAAGTTGTCCAGCCGCTCCTGTGTCTTCTTGATCGCGAGGAACGCCTCGGTCGGCAGCTCCCGGGCGCGGAGCTTCTCCGGGTAGCGCGAGGTGCTCGGCACCTTCGTGGTGGCGTCGGAGTCGGGCTGGACCGCGGCGGCGGCGATCAGATCGCTCGGCTGTGTCCAGCGCTCGGCGTCCAGGGCGCGCAGCGCGCGCGCCAGCGACTGGGCCTGCGCCGCCGTCGGCATCCGCTGAGGAGCGACCACGATGCTGCGCTGGTTGTCGGGCTGCTGAAGGGTCACGGCCAGCGTCTGCGCGAGGAACTTCTGCACGGCGAGGGTGGAGCTGCCGGCCGCCGTCATGTCGCCCTCGAAGGCGGTGGACAGCCGGGTGTCCGCGACCACGGCGGTTGTCCCGCCGCCGATCGGACGCGCGGCGTTCGGGGTGTACGACAGGTTGTCCTGGAGGCTGTCGCTGCGGGTGATCACCTTGTGGGCGCCCGCCGACGTGGCGACATCGACGATCGAGGGGTCGATCGCGCCGTCCACGGGCCAGGCGAAGTCGACCGACGGCTGCACATGGAGAATCGTCTCCACGGTCCTGCCCGCCACATCGGTCGCGGGCTGGAGATGGCTGAGCGCGCCGGGGACGTCCTTGCCGCGGTGCGCGAGCGACGCCAGGTCGGGGTCGGCGAACGGCAGTGCGATGACCTTGCCGCCCTTCACCGCTTTCTCCAGGGCGTTGAGCCACTGGGTGGCGACGGCCTGGTTGCGGCCGGGGACGACCGAGTCCCCGTTCCTGACGTTGTAGCTCCGCGTCATGGCATCGGCGGTGGCGAGGACATCGGGATCGATGACCCAGGTCACGGGCAGCCGGCTGCCGACGGAGACCAGCTGCTCAAGGCGTCCGCCCGGGGCCAGCTCCTCCGCCAGGTCGTCGTTCTCGAAGACGGGCGTCTGCTGATCGTCCGAACCTGTCTCCGCCGAGAGATGAGTCGACGAGATCAGCGGCCAGAGGACCGTGAGCTGTGTCTTCTCATCCGTGGAGTCGGGCTGCCAGGGAAGGAAGGTGCGCTGGATCCCCAGCACCTGGTCGTACGGTGCCGCGGCGGTCCGGCCGGTCAGCGAGACGCCCAGCTGATAGACCCCGTCCTCATCCAGCCCGAGCTTGTCGACCGGTACGGAGAGCGCGAAGTCCCGCGAGATACCGGCGGCCAGCTCGGGAAAGGTGACCTTGTACTTGCCGCCCACCGGGGCGGCCTCACCCGAGGAGTTCCCCGAGCGCGCGGCGGCGTCGTCGATGGCCGTCCGGCCGGTCAGCCTCGGCCCCACCCGCAGATCTACCTGGGCGTCGGTTACCTTGCTCCTGCCCTTGTTGGTCACCGTGCCGGAGATCGTGAGGGTGTCGCCCTTCACGGGAGTGCTGGGTGCCAGTGTGTCCAGCGCCACAGCGACCGTGCTGGAGCCGGTGGCCTGCGTCGTGGCCCGGGCCGCCGGGGCGGTGGTGCCCGCCAGCAGACTCGCCAGAAGCGGTACTCCCGCGATCACCGTGGCTGTGCGCCGCAGCCACCGGCGGGCAGGAGAAGGGCCCAACCCCTGGAAGTCTGCCGCCTCGGCCACGCGCCTGCCCGTCCCTCGTCATCGTGTACTTGCCGTTGGTGGTTGTCGGTTGCTGCGTCCACGCATGGTAACGATGTGTGCTGTGGCGAAGTGCTGGGGACTGCTCCACATGATCGGAAGAATCTCATGGGTCATGGGAAACCCGTGCATCGGAGCCGGGGGAGCCGAAACGGGGGCGCCCTCACGGTCCGCGGCACGTAACCTTTTCTGTTGTGCCGAACGCCAATGAAGACAATCCCCGTGCCCTCAGCCAGGTGCAGCGCCGTGCGGTCAGTGAACTGCTGCGGGTGTCCCCGGTCGCCGACGATCTCGCGCGCCGATTCCAGGAGGCCGGATTCAGCCTCGCGCTGGTCGGCGGTTCGGTCAGGGACGCCCTTCTCGGCCGGCTCGGCAATGACCTGGACTTCACGACCGACGCCCGGCCCGAGGATGTTCTGAAGATCGTCCGGCCCTGGGCGGACGCCGTGTGGGAGGTCGGGATCGCCTTCGGCACGGTGGGCTGCCAGAAGGACGCCCGCGTCGGAGAGACCGATCAGCGTTTTCTGGTCGAGGTGACGACCTACCGTTCGGAGGCGTACGACCGGACCTCCAGGAAGCCGGAGGTGTCCTACGGGGACTCCATCGAGGAAGACCTTGTGCGCCGGGACTTCACGGTGAACGCGATGGCCGTCGCGCTCCCGCAGAAGGAGTTCATCGACCCCCACGGCGGGCTCAAGGACCTCTCCGAGCGGGTCCTGCGTACTCCTGGCGCCCCGGAGGACTCCTTCTCCGACGATCCGCTGCGTATGCTCCGGGCCGCGCGCTTCGCCGCGCAGCTCGACTTCGACGTGGCGCCCGAGGTGGTCGCGGCCATGAAGGACATGGCCGGCCGGATCGAGATCGTCTCCGCGGAGCGGGTACGGGACGAGGTGAACAAGCTGATCCTCTCCACCCACCCCCGTAAGGGGCTGGCGCTGCTCGTCGACACCGGACTCGCCGACCACATCCTGCCCGAGCTGCCCGCCCTGCGGCTGGAGAGCGATGAGCACCACCGGCACAAGGATGTCTACGAGCACTCGCTGATCGTTCTGGAACAGGCCATCGACCTGGAGGAGAACGGCCCCGATCTGGTACTCCGGCTGGCCGCACTGCTCCATGACATCGGCAAGCCCCGGACGCGGCGCTTCGAGAAGGACGGCCGGGTCTCCTTCCACCACCACGAGGTGGTGGGGGCGAAGATGACCAAGAAGCGGATGGCCGCCCTCAAGTACTCCAACGAGCTGGTTCGGGACGTCTCGCGACTGGTGGAGCTGCATCTGCGCTTCCACGGCTACGGCACGGGCGAGTGGACCGACTCGGCCGTACGGCGCTATGTGCGGGATGCCGGTCCGTTGCTGGAGAGGCTGCACAAGCTCACCCGTTCGGACTGCACCACCCGGAACAAGCGGAAGGCCGCTGCCCTCTCCCGGGCCTACGACGGTCTGGAGGAGCGCGTCGCGCAGCTCCAGGAGCAGGAAGAGCTCGACTCCATCAGGCCCGATCTGGACGGCAACCAGATCATGGAGATCCTCGGTGTGCGTCCCGGCCCCGAGATCGGTGCGGCCTACGCGTTCCTGCTGGAGCTGCGGCTGGAGAACGGACCCATGGGCCATGATGCGGCCGTCACCGCGCTCAAGAAGTGGTGGGCGGAGCGCGGCTGAGTGTCAGGCCGGTCATGTTTCACGTGAAACATGACCCGCGCGCGGTGTCCCGGAGGCGATGTTTCACGTGAAACATCGCCTCCCGCGCGTCAGGGCCACGGCGACCGCCGCGTAAAGAACGGCGACCGTGATGACCAGTGGCGCCGAGCGGCCGTCCGCCGGCAGCATCAGCGCGGCCACCGCCGCGGCGCCCACGAATGCGACATTGAAGAGAACGTCATAGAGGGAGAAGACCCGGCCCCGGAAAGCGTCGTCCACCGACGTCTGAACCACTGTGTCCGTGGCGATTTTCGCGCCCTGGGTGATCAGCCCCAGGACGAACGCGGCTATCAGTAGGGGCGCCGGGGCGAAAGGCAGCCCGAGCGCGGGCTCCAGAACAGCGGCCGCCCCCGCGCACAGCGCCATCCATCCGTACGGACCGAGCCTCGACACCGCCCACGGAGTGAGGACCGCCGCCGCGAAGAATCCCGCTCCGGATATGCCGAGCGCCAGCCCGAGCAGCGCCAGCCCCTCGGATTCGCGATCCGTCCACGCGTAGCGGCACAGCATCAGCACCATGACGGTCATGGCCCCGTAGCAGAAGCGCATGACCGTCATGGCGGCCAGCGCTCCGGCTGCCGCGCGTCGCTCCATCAGATGGACCACTCCGTCCGAGAGTCCCTTCGCCGTGGAGGCCAGCGCTGCCCCCAGCCGTGGCTGGAGCAGTGCGGGGTCGGGGCCGAGCAGCTCGCGCGCCAGCAGGAGGGACACGAGCGCCGCGCAGAGATAGAGAGCGGCGCCGAGCAGCACCACAGCGGCATCGGAGTCGGAGACCGCCAGCCGTACGACAAAGGCGAGCCCGCCGCCCGCCGTCGCGGCCAGTGTGCCGGCCGTCGGTGAGAGGGCGTTCGCGAGCACCAGATGCTCATCGTCGACGACCCGCGGCAGCGCTGCCGAGAGACCGGCGAGAACGAACCGGTTGACCGCGGTGACGGAGAGCGCCGAGGCGTAGAAGAGCCAGTCGGGCACGGAGGCCACGATGAGCAGCGCCGTACAGCTCGCCAGGAAGGCCCGCAGCAGATTCCCGTAGAGGAACACCTGCCGGCGCTGCCAGCGGTCCAGCAGCACGCCGGCGAACGGGCCGACCAGCGAATACGGCAGCAGAAGCACCGCCATGGCGGAGGCGATCGCGGCGGGCGACGTCTGTTTCTCGGGGGAGAACACGACGTACGCGGCGAGCGCGACCTGGAAGACGCCGTCGGCGCCCTGGGAGAGGAGGCGGACCGACAGCAGCCGGCGGAAATCGCCGAGGCGCAGGAGTACGCGCAGATCACGTCCGACAGGCATGTGGGCCAGCGTCACACACGTATCGGCGGGGCCAACGAGAAGGGTCACCGGACGGGCGGTCCGGTGACCCTTCTCGTTACTACTGGCGTGGCTTCGTGACTAGCGCTCGACCTCGCCGGCGATGAACTTCTCGACGTTCTCGCGGGCCTCGTCGTCGAAGTACTGAACCGGCGGGCTCTTCATGAAGTACGACGACGCGGAGAGGATGGGGCCGCCGATACCGCGGTCCTTGGCGATCTTCGCCGCGCGGACGGCGTCGATGATGACACCGGCGGAGTTCGGGGAGTCCCAGACCTCCAGCTTGTACTCCAGGTTCAGCGGGACATCGCCGAAGGCGCGGCCCTCGAGGCGGACGTACGCCCACTTGCGGTCGTCGAGCCAGGCGACATAGTCCGACGGGCCGATGTGCACGTTGTCGGCGCCCAGGTCCCGGTCGGGGATCTGCGAGGTGACGGCCTGCGTCTTGGAGATCTTCTTGGACTCCAGGCGCTCACGCTCGAGCATGTTCTTGAAGTCCATGTTGCCGCCGACGTTCAGCTGCATCGTGCGGTCCAGGACAACGCCCCGGTCCTCGAACAGCTTCGCCATGACGCGGTGCGTGATCGTGGCGCCGACCTGGGACTTGATGTCGTCACCGACGATCGGCACGCCGGCCTCGGTGAACTTGTCCGCCCACTCCTTCGTGCCGGCGATGAAGACCGGAAGAGCGTTGACGAAGGCGACCTTCGCGTCGATGGCGCACTGGGCGTAGTACTTCGCGGCCGAGTCCGAGCCGACGGGCAGGTAGCAGACCAGAACATCGGCCTCGCTGTCCTTGAGGGCCTGGACGATGTCCACCGGCGCCTCGTCGGACTCCTCGATGGTCTGGCGGTAGTACTTGCCCAGGCCGTCGAGGGTGTGGCCGCGCCGCACCGTGATGCCCTTGGACGGCACGTCGCAGATCTTGATGGTGTTGTTCTCGCTGGCACCGATGGCGTCCGAGAGGTCGAGGCCGACCTTCTTCGCGTCCACGTCGAAGGCGGCCACGAACTCGATGTCCCGTACGTGGTACTCGCCGAACGAGACGTGCATCAGACCCGGTACCTTGCCCGCCGGGTCGGCGTCCTTGTAGTACTCGACGCCCTGCACCAGTGAGGCGGCGCAGTTGCCCACGCCGACGATGGCTACGCGTACGGAACCCATTCCGGTTGCTCCCTGTGTGATCTTCAGTGGTCGTGATGAAATCTCGCGGAGATGCGAGATCTCACCCGGCGCCATCCGCGGACGGATCCGGCGGTCCGGGACGTCCCGGGGGCGTACCCCCGGAAGACGCGGCGTCCCGGTGCCGGGGCAGGCCGTCCGGTTCTTCGGAGGCGCCTTCCTGTTCAGCGGGCTCTTCATGGACGGACCGTCTCTGATCCCGTCCCGCCCGCTCGCTCTCGATGAGTTCGTTCAGCCAGCGCACTTCGCGCTCCACGGACTCCATACCGTGCCGCTGAAGCTCCAGCGTGTAGTCGTCGAGACGCTCGCGCGTACGGATCAAGGAGGCGCGCATCTTCTCCAGGCGCTCCTCCAGCCGGCTGCGCCGGCCCTCCAGCACCCGCATCCGCACCTCGCGCTCCGTCTGCCCGAAGAAGGCGAACCGAGCAGCGAAGTGCTCGTCCTCCCAGGCGTCGGGGCCGGTGTGCGAGAGCAGCTCCTCGAAGTGCTCCTTGCCGTCCGCCGTCAGCCGGTAGACGATCTTGGCCCGACGGCCCGCGAGGGAAGCGGCGAGCGCGTCCTCCGGGGCGCTGCCCGGCTCTTCGATCAACCAGCCGTTGGCGACCAGCGTCTTGAGGCAGGGATAGAGCGTCCCGTAGCTGAAGGCCCGGAAGATCCCCAGCGACGTATTGAGCCGTTTCCGCAGCTCATAGCCGTGCATCGGGGACTCGCGGAGCAGGCCGAGGACGGCGAACTCAAGGATGCCCGAGCGTCTGCTCACTCTCGCCTCCTCCGCTCTCCGGGACCTTATGCCGTACTGATGTATCGACTCGATACATCTCGACGATAGAACGGAGTGCGGGTGGGAACAAGGGGGCACATGGTGAACGGCGTCACATCCACAATTCTCATGAAGCAACTTGCCTGTTTTAGGGTGAACTTCAGCTCTCGGTTGGTTTTGACCGTGCGTAGTCTGTGCGGCATGCAGACCACCGGGGCCCGAGAGACACCGGTGACCGCCAGGTCTGCCGGCTTACCGGCCGCATGCCGGATGAGTCCGATGCCGGGCCGGTCCGTGTTCATATCGGGGGACCGGAACTCACCTGCCGTTTCCAGGCGTTACGCGCCTGCCCGAGGAGTAGTCGTTCGATGAGCGAGCACCGTCGCAAGCCGCCAGAGCCACAGGGCGGCGGTCGTGCCGCGGCCAGGCGTGCATCCCAGCAGTCGTCAGGCCGTCGCGCCGCGCCGTCCCGAGAAACCACCGAGTCGCCCTCCGCATCGCATGACAGCGAGGAGCGCTCCTTCAGCAGCAGGGCCGAAGCCAGACGGGCCGCCCAGCGCGGCGGGCGGCGCGGTGGTGGGGGGAACGACGGCCCCGGCCGCGGCGAGCCGTCCAAGAAACGGCTGATCGACTATCCGCGCCACAACAAGGACGGCTGGCAGCGGTGGATGCCGTCGTGGAAGCAGACGACCGCTCTGGGGGTCGGCGTCGTCGGCTGCGTCCTCGCCGCCGGTACCGTCGCCTACGCCCTCGTCAAGGTCCCCGACCCGCAGCTCGCCTCCAAGGCCGAGAACAACGTCTATTACTGGGATGACAACACCCAGATGGCCGCGACCGGTGGCACGAAGAACCGGCAGGAGGTCGGCATCGCCAAGATCCCCAAGGCGATGCAGTACGCGGTCATCTCCGCCGAGAACAAGTCGTTCGAGGACGACCCCGGAGTCGACTTCATGGGCATGGGCCGCGCGCTGTTCAACATGGCCAAGGGCGGCAACACCCAGGGTGGCTCCACCATCACCCAGCAGTACGTCAAGAACGCCATGCTGGGCGACCAGAGCCAGACGCTGGACCGCAAGTTCAAAGAGCTGTTCATCGCCATGAAGGTGAACGCCCAGATGGAGAAGCCCAAAATCATGGAGGGCTATCTCAACTCCTCCTACTTCGGGCGCGGTGCCTGGGGGATCCAGGCCGCCGCCCGTACGTACTACGGCAAGGACGCGGTCAAGCTGAGCGCGAGCGAGTGCGCCTTCCTCGCCTCGCTCCTCAAGGGCGCCACCTTCTACGACCCGGCCGGCAACGTCGCGTACAACACGAACGCCACCCCCCAGAAGAACACCGAGCGGGCCACCCTGCGCTGGGGATGGATCCTGGACGAGATGGTGAAGGACGGCCACCTCGACGCGGCCAAGCGCGCCGAGTTCACCAAGTTCCCGATGCCGAAGAAGCTGACGCAGAACGACGATCTCGGTGGTCAGATCGGTTACCTGGTCGACCTCGCCCGGGCGAACTTCGTCAACAGCACCAAGGACGGCACGACCGTCGAGGATCTCGCGAAGGGCGGCTACGAGATCCACACGACCTTCAACAAGAAGAAGGTCAAGGCGCTGGAAGAGGCTGTGGTCAAGGTCCAGAAGGCGAACATCGACCCCAAGAAGCGTCCGAAGACCGACACCCATGTCCAGTTCGGCGGCGCCTCCGTGGAACCGGACACCGGGAAGATCGTCGCCATCTACGGCGGCGAGGACGCCACCAAGCACTTCACCAACAACGCCGACAAGACGGGTGCGCAGGTCGGCTCGACCTTCAAGCCGTTCGTCCTGGCCGCGGCCATGACTCACGGTGTCCGTGACAAGTCGCTCGGGCGGGAGCAGTCCGACGAGCAGCGCACGAAGGTCTCGCCGGACAAGACGATCTACAACGGCGACAACAAGGTGAAGATCAAGAACTACGACGGTTCGGTCTGGACCAACGAAGAGGGCAAGGAGTGGCTCCAGCCGAACGACGGCGACAAGTCCTACGGGCCCATCGACCTCCGCGAGGCCATGCGGGAGTCGGCCAACTCGCCCTTCGTCCAGCTGGGCATGGACGTCGGCGTCCCCCTGGTACGGGAGGCGGCCATCGACGCCGGCCTTCGGGACGACGACACGCTCTCGAAGTCCGAAGTGCCGTCGTTCTCGATCGGTATCTCCTCCCCCAGCGCCATCCGGATGGCGGGCTCCTACGCCACCTTCGCCGCCAGCGGCAAACAGCGTGACGTCTACTCCGTCGACGAGGTGTTCAAGCGCGGCAAGACCATCTACAAGCACCTGGGCAAGGAGAAGACGGCCTTCTCCGCAGCGGTCGCCGACAACGTCACCGACGTACTGAAGACCGTCGTCGACAAGGGCACCGGAAGCAACGCCAAGCTGGAAGGCCGCGACGTCGCAGGCAAGACCGGCACCACCGACGGCAACAAGTCGGCCTGGTTCGTGGGGTACACCCCGCAGCTCTCCACCGCCATCGACATGTACCGCATGGACGACGACGAGAACAACAAGAAGCGCGAGTTCCTGGAGATGTACGGAACCGGCGACCAGGACTCGATCCACGGAGCGTCCTTCCCCTCCACGATCTGGCACGACTACATGAGCGAGGCGCTCAAGGGCGAGAAGGTCCTCAGGTTCCCCAAGCCCGAGCCCATCGGCGAGGCCGTCTACGGCGGCGGCGCCAGCCCGAGCCCCAGCCCGTCGGAGTCCCCCTCCGAGACGCCGTCCGAGGACCCCTCGGAGACCCCCTCGGTGACGCCGTCGACGCCGACGGCACCGGAGTCCCCGAAGACCTCCCCGACCAATACCTGTCTCCCCCTGGTCGGTTGTGGTGGCGGCGGTGGCGGCAATGGCGGTGGTGGTGGCGGTGACACCGGCACCGACCAGGGCAGCGACAACGGTGGCGGCACAGGGGAATCCGTCTCTCCGACACCGACCGACGAGGAGACCGACAGCGAAGCCGCCGCCGGAGGAATCTTCGGAGGCAGCAGAGGCGAGAGTTAGGTCTCAGGGCCGAGGAACCCGCGGAATCCCGCGGAACCCGCCACGAGGGCCGTCGCACCGGACACGTACGGAAACACGTACGTACGGTGCGGCGGCCCTCGCCGCGTCCACAGAGGCGTACGGCAGGATGGGCGCCATGCCCAGCGCAGAAGAGACAACCGTGCACCAGGACCGGCCGGACGTACCGCCCACGCGGCGGGACGAGGTGGCGGCGGCCGGCAGCGAGCTGATCGGCGGTCCGATCGGCCGCTGGGCCTGGATCGGCAGCAGCCGGCTCACCCCCGTACACGTCGTCGCACTGGTGGCCATCGGGATGTTTGCGCTGGGCATGGTGCAGAAGATGCCCTGCTACAACTGGGCCTGGTTCCGCGGCGCCAGCTCCCAGTACACGCACGCCTGCTACTCGGACATCCCGCACCTCTACCTCGGACGCGGCTTCGCCGACAACCTCGTCCCGTACTTCGACCGCATCAGCGGCGACATGCAGTACCTGGAGTACCCCGTCCTGACGGGCCTCTTCATGGAAGCCGCATCCTGGCTCACTCCCGGCGGATCCATGCAGTACCGCGAGCAGATGTACTGGATGGTCAACGCCGGCATGCTGATGATCTGCGCCGTGGTCATCGCGGTCTGTGTCACCCGCACCCACCGGCGCCGCCCCTGGGACGGCCTGCTGGTCGCCCTCGCCCCCGCCTTCGCGCTCACCGCCACCATCAACTGGGACCTTCTCGCGGTGGCGCTCACCGCCGCGGCGATGCTCATGTGGGCCCGCGGCCGGGCCCTGGCGTTCGGCATCCTCATCGGTCTGGCGACCGCCGCCAAGCTCTACCCCGTACTGCTGCTCGGACCGCTGTTCCTGCTCTGCTGGCGCGCCGGGAAGTTCCGCGAGTACGGCACGGCCCTTCTCGCGACAGCCGGCGCCTGGCTGGCGGTGAACCTGCCGATCATGCTGCTCGCCCCCGAGGGATGGAAGCGCTTCTACGTCTTCAGCCGCGAGCGGGGCATCGACTTCGGCTCCTTCTGGCTGATCATCACCCAGCGCACCGGTACCTCCATCGACGTCGGTGTCGTCAACACGTACGCGACGCTGCTGATGCTCCTGGCCTGCGCGGGCCTCCTGGTCCTCACCCTCACCGCGCCGCGCCGCCCGCGCTTCGCCCAGCTCGCCTTCCTGGTCGTCGCCGCGTTCATCCTCACCAACAAGGTCTACTCACCGCAGTACGTCCTGTGGCTGATCCCGCTGGCCGCCCTCGCCCGGCCGCGCTGGCGCGACTTCCTCATCTGGCAGGCGTGCGAGGTCCTGTACTACCTCGGCATCTGGATGTACCTCGCCTACACCACCAGCGGCGACGCGCACAAAGGACTGCCCGCCGAGGGCTACCAACTCGCCATCGCCCTGCACCTGGCCGGCACGCTCTATCTGTGCGCGCTCGTCGTACGGGACATCCTGATGCCAGAACGGGACGGTGTACGGGCCGACGGCTCCGACGACCCGTCCGGCGGCATCCTGGACGGCGCCGAGGACCGATTCGTCCTCGGCCAGGCCCGCCGGCCGGCCCCGCACGAGGCGCAGCAGGTCGAGCGGGAGCGGGTGGAGTGGGGCGTACGGCCCCCAGAGGCCCTCTGAGCCGCCGAGGGGCCCCCGGGGCCCGGTGAGGGCCGCCGAGGGCCCCAGGGCCCGGGAGAGCGTGCGGAGAGAGCGGCTCAGCGGTCGACGAGACGGTCGAACTGCGTCGTCGTATGGCGCAGATGCGCCACCAGTTCGTCGCCCACCCTCGGCTCCTGGGCGTCCGACGGCACAAACAGAATCGACACCTGCATGTGCGGCGGCTCGGCGAACCACCGCTGCTTGCCGTCCCACACGAACGGCGACAGATTCCGGTTCACCGTGGCCAGACCCGCCCGGGCCACGCCCTTCGCCCGGGGCATCATCCCGTGCAGCGCCTTCGGAGCCTCCAGGCCCACCCCGTGCGACGTACCGCCCGCCACCACCACCAGCCAGCCGTCCGAAGCGGCCTTCTGCTGGCGGTAACCGAACCTGTCCCCCTTGGCCACCCGCGTCACATCCAGCACCGAACCCCGGTACTGGGTCGCGTCATGATCACCCAGCCACAGCCGGGTACCGATCCGCGCGCGGAACCGGGTCTGCGGGAACTGCTGCTGCAACCGCGCCAGCTCCGGCGCCGCGAGATGGCTCACGAACATCGTGTGCAGCGGAAGCCGGGCCGCCCGCAGCCGGTCCATCCACGCGATGACCTCCTCCACCGCGTCGGAACCGTCCGTACGGTCGAGCGGAAGATGCAGGGCGAAGCCCTCCAGCCGCACGTCCTCTATGGCCGCGTGGAGCTGGCCCAGCTCCTCCTCCTTCACCCCGTGACGCTTCATCGAACTCATGCACTCGATGACCACGCGGGCGCCCACCAGCGCGAACACACCGTCGACGGACGACACGGAACGCACCACGCGGTCCGGCAGCGGCACCGGCTCCTCGCCCCGGCGGAAGGGCGTCAGCACCAGCAGATCCCCGCTGAACCAGTCCTTTATCCGAGCGGCCTCATAAATGGTCCCGACGGCCAGCGTGTCGGAACCGAAGCGATTGGTCTCGTCGGCGAGGCGCTCATGACTGAAGCCGTAACCATTGCCCTTGCAGACCGGGACGAGTCCCGGAAACTGCTCGATGACCGACTTCTGGTGCGCCCGCCAGCGCGCGGTGTCGACGTAGAGGGAGAGCGCCATGCCGGTCCGGGACCTTTCTCTCGGCTGCGATGTATTCAGAAAAGGAGAAGTCTTGAGCAAAGGAGGGTCTTGAGCGTCAGCGGCGCGACATATACATATCGAGCGCCTTGTGAAGCAGCTTGTTGAGCGGGAAATCCCACTCACCGATGTACTCGACGGCCTCGCCGCCGGTTCCCACCTTGAACTGGATCAGGCCGAAGAGATGGTCAGTCTCGTCCAGCGAGTCCGAGATGCCGCGCAGGTCGTAGACCGTCGCGCCCATCGCATAGGCGTCCCGCAGCATCCGCCACTGCATCGCGTTCGACGGCCGCACCTCACGCTTGTGATTCGCGGAGGCACCGTACGAGTACCAGACATGGCCGCCGACGATCAGCATGGTCGCCGCCGCGACGTTCTCGCCCTCGTGGCGGGCGAAGTAGAGGCGCATCCGGTTCGGGTCCTCGGTGTTCAGAACCGACCACATGCGCTGGAAGTACGAGAGCGGGCGCGGCCGGAAATGGTCACGCTCGGCCGTGATCTCGTACAGCCGCTGCCACTCGGCCAGGTCCTCGTAACTCCCCTGGACCACATCGACGCCGGCCTTCTCGGCCTTCTTGATATTGCGCCGCCACAGCTGATTGAAGCCCTTGAGGACATCATCCAGCGAGCGGTTCGCCAGCGGCACCTGGAAAACGTAGCGCGGCTGCACGTCACCGAATCCGGCGCCGCCGTCCTCGCTCTGCTGCCAGCCCATCTTGCGCAGCCGGTCCGACACCTCGAAGGCGCGCGGCTCGATGTGCGAAGCCTCCACATCGCGCAGCCGCTTGACATCCGGATCCTGAATACCCGACTTGATCGCCGCCGCGTTCCAGCGGCGAATGACCACCGGCGGCCCCATCTTCACCGAGAAGGCGCCCTGGTGCTTCAGATGCGCGAGCATCGGCTGAAGCCACTCGTCGAGATTGGGCGCGTACCAGTTCAGTACCGGGCCCTCGGGCAGATAGGCCAGATACCGCTTGATCTTGGGCAGCTGACGGTAGAGCACGAGTCCGGCACCGACGAGCTGATCGTTCTTGTCGAACCAGCCCAGGTTCTCGGAGCGCCACTCCGTCTTGACGTCAGCCCATGCCGGGACCTGGCAGTGACTCGCCGCGGGCAGGCTCTGGATGTATGCCAGATGCTGCTCACGGCTGATGGTCCTCAGGGTCAGGCTCATACGGGGCGCTCCTCGGCAGGTGTGTCCCCATGGATACAGGGGCTCCGGCTCTCGCGCCGAAGCCTACTGCGCCGGAGGGAGCGCCCCGTTTGGCCCTGGGGCGGAGCGGACGGCTCGTACGGCGCCGTCCGCTACCCGATGACCCCGCCGAAGAGACCGCCGTGGGCCATACCGAGGAAGAAGCCGACGGCCGAGGCCCCCAGCCCGATGATCGTCAGGAACCGTTCCCGGGTGGTCACGGAGATGAACTGGCCGTACGCGCCCGTCAGGATCCCGACCAGCCCCGCCCACGAGCTGAGCAGATGCAGATCCGGGAAGAACGCCGAGACGAAGGCGAGAAGACCCAGCGTGAGCGTTACCGCCACCAGAGTGTCCTGGAGGGGATGGGGCTTCCCGTCGGTGGCGAGGAGAGAGTTGGAGGAGTTCGGTCGCATTGCCTGTGCCATGTGGCACCTCCTGGCCCTGTGGGCCTGCCGGCGGCGGCGCCTCGTGGCGCCGCGCACACCCGATGTGTACAGATTGCGGCCAAGGGCAGCCGGATTTCAACCGGAAGCCGGTGTGCGGGTAGTCTGTACCGTCTGCACCGGTGTCTGCCCAGGCCAGGATGTAATCCCTCGTATTCCGAGCCGGATTGTCAGTGTCGGCCGATACCGTTGCTACGCATCACGACCCTCCTGCCACGGAACGACCGTGGCCGCTGAGTCCAAAGGAGGTGGGTTCCACATGCGTCACTACGAGGTGATGGTCATCCTCGACCCCGATCTCGAGGAGCGAGCTGTCTCCCCGCTGATCGAGAACTTCCTCTCCGTCGTCCGTGAGGGCAACGGAAAGGTCGAGAAGGTCGACACCTGGGGCCGTCGTCGTCTCTCTTACGAGATCAAGAAGAAGCCCGAGGGCATCTACTCGGTCATCGACCTTCAGGCCGAGCCTGCGGTCGTCAAGGAGCTCGACCGACAGATGAACCTGAACGAGTCGGTCCTCCGGACCAAGGTCCTCCGCCCCGAGACCCACTGAGCGTCTAGCTCAGAGGTCATCGGGTCCGAGTAGCAGCAAGCAGCCAGAAGCAATCCCCGCCGAGAGGTTCACCCATGGCAGGCGAGACCGTGATCACGGTCGTCGGCAATCTCGTCGACGACCCCGAGCTGCGCTTCACCCCGTCCGGTGCGGCGGTCGCGAAGTTCCGTGTCGCGTCCACTCCCCGCATCTTCGACAGGCAGACCAATGAGTGGAAGGACGGTGAGGGCCTCTTCCTCACCTGCTCGGTCTGGCGTCAGGCGGCGGAGAACGTCGCGGAGTCGCTCCAGCGAGGCATGCGCGTCGTCGTGCAGGGCCGGCTGAAGCAGCGGTCCTACGAGGACCGTGAGGGCGTCAAGCGCACGGTCTACGAGCTGGACGTCGAAGAGGTCGGCCCCAGTCTCAAGAGCGCCACGGCCAAGGTCACCAAGACCACCGGCCGCAGCGGTCAGGGTGGCCAGGGTGGCTACAGCGGCGGCGGCCAGCAGGGCGGCGGCAGCTGGGGCGGTGGCTCCGGCGGCAGTGGCGGTGGCCAGCAGGGTGGCGGCGGTGCTCCCGCCGAAGACCCGTGGGCGACCGGCACTCCGGCGGCCGGCGGCCAGCAGCCGCAGAGCGGCGGCAACGGCGGCGGCGGCTGGGGCGGAAGCTCCGGCGGCGGCTACTCGGACGAGCCTCCCTTCTAGGGCGGGCTCGCACCCCACTTCTTGATCACACAGGAGAAACACCATGGCGAAGCCGCCTGTGCGCAAGCCTAAGAAAAAGGTCTGCGCATTCTGCAAGGACAAGACCCAGTACGTGGACTACAAGGACACGAACATGCTGCGGAAGTTCATTTCCGACCGCGGCAAGATCCGTGCCCGCCGCGTCACCGGCAACTGCACGCAGCACCAGCGTGACGTCGCCACGGCCGTCAAGAACAGCCGTGAGATGGCGCTGCTGCCCTACACGTCCACCGCGCGATAAGGGAAGGGTGACCGAATCATGAAGATCATCCTCACCCACGAGGTCTCCGGCCTCGGTGCCGCAGGCGATGTCGTGGACGTCAAGGACGGCTACGCTCGCAACTACCTGGTCCCGCGCGGTTTCGCGATCCGCTGGACCAAGGGCGGCGAGAAGGACGTGGCGCAGATCCGCCGCGCCCGCAAGATCCACGAGATCGCGACCATCGAGCAGGCCAACGAGATCAAGGCCCGCCTCGAAGGCGTGAAGGTGCGTCTGGCCGTTCGCTCCGGCGACGCCGGCCGCCTCTTCGGCTCCGTCACCCCGGCTGACCTCGCTTCGGCGATCAAGTCCGCCGGTGGCCCGGATGTCGACAAGCGCCGCATCGAGCTGGGCTCGCCGATCAAGACCCTGGGCTCGCACCAGGTGTCCGTGCGCCTGCACCCCGAGGTCGCCGCGAAGCTCGGCATCGAGGTCATCGCCGCGTAACCGCTGCGCTCGGCAGAGCATGGAAAGGGCCGCATCCCACTGGGATGCGGCTCTTTTCGTGATGTGCGCGGAGGCTGGTTTCACGTGAAACCAGCCTGGTTTCACGTGAAACCGTCCGAATGTCTCGGTTGGATCAGCGTGTCGCCCCCGTCACCAGCCAGCGGCCGGAGCGCGTGCGCAGCCAGAGCGTCAGCAGGCGGACCGCCATCATCATCCCCATCGTCCACCAGAGAGCCGTCAGCCCGCCGCCGAGGCGGGGAACGAGCAGGGCGACCGGGGCGAACACCGCCAGCGTCACCAGCATGGCCCGGGCGAGATAGGGGCCGTCTCCCGCGCCCATCAGCACACCGTCCCAGACGAAGACGATCCCGGCGACCGGCTGGGTCGCGGCCACGACAAGCAGTGCGGGCAGCAGGGTGTCGCGCACCGCCGGGTCGCCCGTGAACAGCGGAATGAACAGTGGGCGCGTCAGCACGATCAACGCGCCGAGCAGCACTCCGGACGCGATGCCCCACTGGACCATGCGGCGGCAGATCTCCCGGGCCCCCACGGTGTCCCCCGCTCCGAGGAAGCGGCCGATGATGGCCTGCCCCGCGATGGCGATGGCGTCGAGCGCGAAGGCCGTCAGGCTCCACAGGGACAGAATGATCTGATGGGCGGCGATCTCCGTGTCCCCGAGCCGGGCGGCCACCGCGGTGGCGATCAGCAGAACCGCCCGCAGTGAGAGTGTGCGGACCAGCAGTGGCGCGCCGGCCTGGGCGCTCGCCCGTATACCTGCGGCGTCCGGGCGCAGGGACGCGCCGTGCCGTCGTGCGCCTCGTACGACGACCACGAGATAGACGGCGGCCATCGCGCACTGGGCGATCACCGTGCCCCAGGCGGAGCCCGCGATACCGAGCCCGGCTCCGTAGACCAGTGCGACGTTGAGCGCGGCGTTGGCGCCGAACCCGCCGATGGCGACGTACAGCGGTGTCCGGGTGTCCTGGAGTCCGCGCAGCACCCCGGTGGCGGCGAGCACGACGAGCATGGCCGGGATGCCGAGGCTGGATATGCGTAGATAAGTGATCGCGTACGGGGCCGCGGTGTCCGACGCTCCGAAGAGGCCGATCAGCCATGGCGCGGACGGCAGTGTGAGGGCGACGACCCCGGCGCCGAGCAGTATGGCCAGCCAGATTCCGTCCACGCCCTGACGGATCGCCGCCTTCGGATCGCCCGCGCCGACGCGACGGGCGACCGCCGCGGTGGTGGCGTAGGCGAGAAAGACGAAGATGCTCACCGCGGTGGTCAGCAGGGCGGCCGCGACCGCCAGCCCCGCGAGTTGAGGGGTGCCGAGATGGCCGACAATCGCGCTGTCGACCAGAACGAAGAGGGGCTCGGCGACGAGGGCGCCGAAGGCGGGGACGGCGAGCGCGATGATCTCGCGGTCATGCCGGCGCCGGTCCTTGCGGGAGGGCGCGGGAGCCTGTGTCATGCACTCAATCTAATCTTCCACAGGTAAGAGACACAATCCCTTCCTGATCCTTACGTAACGTCGTGGTGGGGCCTGCGCGGCGGACCGTTTGTTCTGATCTTGGTCCAGTTGGGAAAGTTTTTCTTCCCCACAGCCGGTGGATGAAAAAAGCCCAGCTCAGAAGGGTTGCGCTAAGGCCGGTATGACTTTGTCCACAGTGCCGTCCCCCGGTCCGTGCACAGGTTCTCGGGGGTTCTCCACAGCATCTCGCCCTTCGTCCACATGGCCTGTGGATAACAAGATTGGCTGACGTCGCTCGCGGGCCTACCGTGGACCGGCGTCCGACGCGCCGGAACCGGAGTCAGACCTCTCGTTTTGTCAGTGTCGTGCCGTACAAAGAGTGGCACGGCGAGGTCCGCTGAGCGGACGTGAGGAGGTGGCCGGTGAGCATCCCCGAGCCATTGGACGACCCCTGGACCGACGCCGGTCCCAGCGACCGGCTGCCGGTCTCCCGGCAGCGCAGAGGCGAGGGCCGGGGCAGGGGGGAACAGCACGACCGAGGCGGCGACAGCGGCTCCTGGGACGGCGGTGGATCCCAGGGCTTCGAGCGGGTCCCCCCGCAGGATCTCGACGCCGAACAGTCCGTTCTCGGCGGCATGCTGCTCTCCAAGGACGCGATCGCCGATGTCGTGGAGATCATCAAGGGCCATGACTTCTACCGGCCCGCGCACGAGACGGTCTTCCAGGCGATCCTCGACCTGTACGCCAAGGGCGAACCGGCCGACCCGATCACGGTGGCCGCCGAGCTGACCAAGCGCGGCGAGCTTTCCCGCGTCGGCGGCCCCTCGTACCTCCACACCCTCGTCCAGTCGGTCCCCACGGCGGCCAACGCGTCGTACTACGCGGAGATCGTCCACGAGCGGGCGGTGCTCCGGCGGCTCGTCGAGGCCGGTACCAAGATCACACAGATGGGATACGCCGCCGACGGGGACGTCGACGAGATCGTCAACTCCGCCCAGGCCGAGATCTACGCCGTCACCGAGCAGCGGACCAGCGAGGACTATCTGCCGCTGGGCGACATCATGGAAGGCGCGCTCGACGAGATCGAGGCGATCGGCTCGCGCAACGGGGAGATGACCGGTGTGCCGACCGGGTTCACCGACTTCGACTCCCTCACCAACGGTCTCCACCCCGGCCAGATGATCGTCATCGCCGCCCGTCCCGCCATGGGCAAGTCGACGCTCGCTCTGGACTTCGCCCGTGCCGCGTCCATCAAGAACAATCTGCCCAGTGTGATCTTCTCCCTGGAAATGGGCCGCAACGAGATCGCGATGCGCCTGCTCTCGGCCGAGGCGCGGGTGGCACTGCACCACATGCGCTCCGGCACGATGACGGACGAGGACTGGACCCGGCTCGCCCGCCGCATGCCCGACGTCTCACAGGCCCCCCTGTATATCGACGACTCGCCGAACCTCTCGATGATGGAGATCCGCGCGAAGTGCCGCCGCCTCAAGCAGCGGAACGACATCAAGCTCGTGGTCATCGACTATCTGCAGCTGATGCAGTCCGGTGGCTCGAAGCGCGCCGAGAACCGCCAGCAGGAGGTCTCGGACATGTCCCGAAACCTCAAGCTCCTGGCGAAGGAGCTGGAGCTGCCGGTCATCGCCCTGTCGCAGCTGAACCGTGGCCCCGAGCAGCGCACGGACAAGAAACCGATGGTCTCCGACCTGCGTGAATCGGGCTCCATCGAGCAGGACGCCGACATGGTGATCCTGCTGCACCGCGAGGACGCCTACGAAAAGGAATCCCCCCGCGCCGGCGAGGCGGACCTCATCGTGGCCAAGCACCGTAACGGCCCCACGGCGACGATCACGGTGGCGTTCCAGGGCCACTATTCGCGCTTCGTCGACATGGCGCAGACCTGATCCGTTTCTGTTGTAGGGTCTCAAATTTCGTGTCGGAATCTCATGGTCGATGTCGGATAGAAGTCGGATCCGACAATGACCTGAGATTTGCAGGTCGCTGCTGTACCTCATTCGGGTGAAGGCGTTGCTGGTGTGCTCCCGTCGGCGTGTTGGCGGGAGCATCGTGCTGCCGGGGGGCAACTCCAACTCGGGAGTGGGGATGGAAGCGACGGTCAGCTTTCGTGGGCACGGTGGCGAGGTTGAAGAGTGTTCCTGGGCGTCTGTGGCGCTGGCGTCGCTGCAGACGGCTCATCCGTGGCGGACGTTCCGCTGGTACAGGGACCAGACGCACTACTCGGGTACCTACTGGTCGGCGACTACGCGCGACCACGTGATCTACGAGTCACGACTTGAGCTGTCGCGTCTGCTCTTCGCCGATTTTGATCCGTCCGTACGCGCCATCGTGGCCCAGCCCTTTTTGCTGCAGACGGTGCTGGAGGGGAAGGTGCGTCGGCACATCCCGGACTATCTTTTGCTCACCAGGCAGGTGCCGGTGGTGGTCGACGTCAAGCCGCTGCAGTGGTTGTCCAAGCCGGAGGTGGCATTCACCTTCACCTGGACTCGGAGGGCGGTGGAATCGCGGGGCTGGAAGTACGAGGTCTGGAGTGAGCCTCCGGCCGCAGAGCTGGAGAACATCCGGTTCCTCGCGGGCTACCGCAGGGATTGGCTGTTCAACCCCGAGATTTTGGACGCGCTGCGGGACGCAGATCTCGACGGGCTCCTTCTGGGACCGGCCACGGGGTGTCTGCCGGATCATCCAGAACCTCAAGTTCGTTCCGCTATCCACCATTTGCTCTGGACGCAGGATTTCGTAACCGATCTCGACCGGCCCCTCGGCCCTTCGCACATCCTGCGGAGGTCAGCGTGAGCAGGGCGGCGAATCGAGTCGGAGTTGGTACGCGCTTTCGCTACGACGGGGAATCCGTCGAGGTTGTGGAGATGGCCGCGACCACGGCGGGCAACGAAGTAGTTCTGAAGGATGGCCACGGGCGGCTTCTGCGGCTGTCGCTCAAGAAACTGCTGTTCTCTGACCGCGCAGCGATCAGTCCTGATGGCCCGGGACCGTCCGCGGATGACGAAGGCGAGGTCGCCTCCGTGGTCCTCGGTCAGCTCGATGCGGAGGAGAGACAGAAAGTCCTGGAGCGAGCTGGACACGTCCGCGAGGTGCTGACCGGTTATCGCTCCGGCAGCGGGGAGTTGGCGGCCGATGACGAGCCGAAAGCCGCCTATGCCACGGCCGTGCCGATGGAGGCGAGGAAGGCAGCAAAGGCGACAGAACTTGGCGTGACGATCCGGACCATTGAGCGCTGGGTCGCTGGGTTTCTCCAGCATGGCGAGGCCGGGCTTGCACCGAGGAGGTTGCGGTCGGAGCGGTCACAGACCTCGGTCGATGACCGGTGGGTGGAGACCGCGGTGGAGGTGATGGTCGAGCACGCCGACCAGTCGAAGCCGTCGCGGACGATGGTGATCGATCGGACCCGAGCTCGGGTGATTGCGCGGTTCGGCGAGGGGGTGGTGCCGCAACCGAGTCGGGCGACGGCATTTCGGCTGCTGGAGGAGCTGGAGCGACGCCATCCACTGTTCCGGCTGAGTACGAAGCGCAACCGGGATATCGCCGATCGGCCGGAGGGTCCGTACGGGAAGCTGAGGCCGACGCGGCCGGGCGAGTATCTGCTGATGGACTCCACGCGCCTGGAGGAGCTCATGGACCGGGTGAAGAACGACGAGGCATCCGAGGCCGCCCGCCTCGAACTGCAGGCCGCGCTGGAGAAGAAACGGCTGACCAGCCGCCCGCGGCCCCGGAGCCGGCGACCCACATGAGTACGCCGGTCCGCACCCCGCCGATCCGGCTGCCTCCACTGCCCGGCGAGGCCCTGGACTCATGGCTGGAGGCGACGGCCAGGCGGATGGACACCGCACTCGGTGATGTCCTGCTGCACTTCGGCTTCCCGGTCCGGCACCGGGCCGGAAACCAGTTCAGGGGCATCCCGGCAGACTGGACGATCGTCCTCGACGAACAGCAGACCAATGCTGTCGCGCACGCCACCGGGACGTCCCCGGAGACAATTGCTGCCCTGACCCTGGCTCATTACGACGGGCGGGCCCTCCACCTGAGTGCCGGGGGCCGGGCCGTGTCACGGCACGTCCTTTGGGGCCGCGGAGGGGGATCCCGGTTCTGTCCGGAGTGCCTTCTTGCCACTGGATCAACCGGATCGAACGAGAACTCGGTGGACCACTCCTGGTCCGGGCGGAACGCGGTAGGCCCATGACGCTCACTCCCCTGGGGAAGAAGGTGCTCAAGGCCATTCGAAAGATGCAGGACAACACGATGCCCTGAGACGTGGCATGATCATTCCGGGTCGGCAATGTGCCGAAACACCCCGTCGAACTCGCCTGATGCCACCCGCCCGGCAATCACGCGCACCATGCGACCGATCTCGGTCTCAGTGCCATTGAAGATGGCGGTCCATCCGGTCTGATTGAAGTATCGGAGTTGCATGGCGTCATGATCCCGGAGATCCGGCGACCTGCTCGTCCTCCGTGTCGTGGAAGCCGTGGTTATCAAGAAACCGGCAGGCCGGTGATGCTGATGTCAAAGACCCGACGGACTGTGGAAGCGGACCCAGACATTCCTGTAGGGCTCACGGAGCTTGTGGCCGACCGGCGGGCAGCCGGGCCAGCGTTGCTGCCACAGATCCGTCAGAAGCACCCGCACATCTCCAGTCAGTGGAGCCGCGACTGGCTCCCCAAGCAGGGGAGGCCGCCGAGTAGGCGGGAGAGAGCGCGTTCAGTGGATTGCTGCTTTTCTATGCTGGTGCACAAATTCACTCGTTGGGGGACTCCGTTGCCAGCGGGATACCGCACCGCCAGCAGTCGTTCGCGTGGTCGTCCTGGCAGACGTAGCCGATGGCACCATCCACGCACCATTCGGCGGCCTCCTCGGAAAGCAGGTCGGGCCCGGCAAGGAGCAGCCGACGAAATTCCGTGGTGTCCGCAATGTCGGCCGGCCGGTTGGTGAACCACTCGTCGAACCAAGGCTTTTCCCGGTGTATGCGCCAGTGCGCATTCTCCCGGTCGTCGACAGCCGTAAGGAACCGATCGACGATGCGCTCCCAACTCGGTTCTCCGAACCAGCCGTTGTCGGACGCGCAGAAGGATTCGATCAGGGTTCGCAGACCGAACTCCTTCTCGCTAAGGCAGTACCTTCGCCCCCATGAGATCGCGACCTGTGCCATCCCCGCGAGTTCTACGCGCGGATCAACCTCGTGTGCCGGGTCGTCAGGGTTGTGGCAGGCCAGCCCGAGCTCGAGAACAGACTGCCTGGTCGGTAGAACCCGGGACGGGTTGACGATCGCGAGACCGAGGCCGATCCAGTCGACATGGTCGAACGACAGCATCGAGCGCACGAGTCGGGTGGTTGCCGTGTTGATCCGCATCATTGTGCCGTCGTGGAGCGGACTCTTCCCGGCATGCCAGTTCTCGACGGGTGTGTTGCGCCACACGGCGAGCGTGATGCGGGTGGCAGCGAGCCACAGCAGGGCGTCGTCGTCGAGGTGCCCGAACCGCTTGGCACACTCCTGGGCGCCGTAGGTGATCAACTCTTCCGGTTTCGGCCACCTGTGGCTGTCGGGCTCTTCAGGCGCGTACTCGTAGTCGTCGGCGTACTCGTCGAGGATCGCGCTCAACTCGGCTGCGCTGTAAGCCTCGCTGTACTCGGAGCTGTCCGGCTCCTCGACGGTGTACATGTCGTGGTCCCAGGAGACGTACACATCGCCCCAGAGCACGACGTCATCGCACTCGCTGGCGTTGTCCGTCACAACCGGCCTGATGGTGATCGGGGCAGTACGCCCGTCGGTTCGCTCGCCGTCCTTCTCGGCGGCCCATGCGGTGATGACCCCGAGCGGCTTCGGAAGGAGAGGACCGACCTCGGTGATGCTGAACGGCTCGTCGTCGTCATCGGTGTCGAACCGGCTGTTGACGAACGCGACCGCCTCGGAGGGCGTGCTGACGATGGACTGGCTACCACTTTCGTTGTCAACTACACGCCACAATGCCCTGTCCTTCACGGTGCTCTCCGATCGCGGTGAGTGCACCCGGGGCGGGTGCGATGCGCCGGGTCGCTCGGCACTGACACCAACTTATGGGCTGATCAACCCATCCGTAGCCCGAAGGTGCTTGCCGGCGATAACGTTCGGTACGTTCGCGTGCAACCTGCTTTTCGCGACCGCGGCGACACATCAGACTTCAACGGCGCAGGAGGCGAAGATGGCGCTGAACAAGAAGGGTTCCCGGCGCATAACCGTTGACGGGATCGAGTACCGCTGGCGGATCCGCAGGAAGCCCTCCTACATGCAGGGACTCTGCTGGACACCACTGACCTATGCGGTTGAAGCAGCCAGCGGCAGCCAGCCGGGCACGACCTTGATCGTCGCCGGCGGCCAGGCCCATCCCAGCAACTGGGTGGGTGCTGAGGCAGTGCCCATCCGCCCAGCCCACGTTGCTGCCAGCATCCGAGAAGCACGGGACCGAGGCTGGGAACCAACCAAGGCCGGATCTCCTTTCCAGCTCGACCGATCCGCAGGGTTCATCGCCCAGCCATGAGACAAAGCGAAGAAAAGCAGCCCATATCGGTCGAACTGCCGGAGAGGCTCCAGGCCTGGTTCGCCGAGCATGAGGAACGCCTGCAATCCTGCGGAATCACGGGTGCGGTCCAGCAGTCGCCCGAGGACGGCCGAACCAAGAACAGCACCTGGATGACGCTCGAAAACGATGACTTCGTCGCCGTGCTCATCGTCTGGAGCAGCGGGGAAGCCGAGCTTGAGTACGGGGACATGGCAACAGGCCAGGTCCGACAACAGCACCGGGATCTCTGCACCTTCCAGGACCTCCTCGACGCCATCGAGACCATCCACGAATGGATCCGCATAAAGGGCGAACCGTCCGTGGAAGGGTGACCTCCGGCGAGTTCGACAAAGCCTGGGCCGAGTTCCTTGACAGATTGCAACCCGACCCCGCCGACCTCTCGGTGTTCCGAGGGCTTCTTGGCATCATCGCGACATGACCCCGACCCTTCCCCGCACCGTCCGGGCCGTCGACACCGCTCAGCTCCTGGACCTGGCCCAAGAGGCCGCCACGCACAGCTTCAGCCAGCGTCTCCCGGTCGACTGGCTCCAAGAGCACCTCGCCGCAGAGGCGACGCACTACCTGTTCCCGACACTCGTGCAGCGGCTCACGCACCGTCCCGAGACGCCGCTGCAGTGGAGGTGCCAGCAACTGCTGACCGTCAGCACCGGCGAACAGATCTGGGGTCTGATCGATGTCCTTCCCGACACCTTCGACAAGATCTCGGAGACCTTGGACACGGCGTCCAAGAAGGACATCGTCAACTGCATCGAGCAAGCAGTGACGGTGCGGGAGTGGACGGAACGGACGGCCGCCGATGCAGGTTCATGAGGTCCGGCGCAGCCGGCTGGGCAGTCTGAGGAAATGACACCGATTTGAGACAGCCGCCTGCCGACACGTCGTGAGACTGGAGGGGAACGTCCAGGTCATAGCGTCGGCGCATGACACCGAAAGTGAGAACCTACATTCGGGCCCGCTCGGCAGCGGACGAGTGGGGATGCTTCGAAAATCGGTTGACCGGGTGGCAACGGCTGGGCAGGCTCCTGCACGCCCCGCCGGCCCTACGGGAAGACCTACGGATGACTTCTCAGCTGCACGCGCTCTGCTTCGACGCGCACGACCCGCTCCGTCTCGCGCGCTTCTGGGCGGACTTTCTCCGCTGGGAGACGGCCGAGGACTCGTCCGACGGCACCACACTGCTTCCCAGCGATGACACCGGGTTCCGGCTCCGCTTCCTCCCGACGCGGGAGCGGAAGACAGGCCAGAACCACATGCACTTCGATCTGACGAGCACGTCCCTCGACGACCAGAGGCAGGTGGTGGAGCGGGCGCTTCAACTCGGCGCCCGGCACATCGACATCGGCCAACGCCCGGAGGAGGGGCATGTGGTGCTCGCCGACCCCGAGGGCAATGAGTTCTGTGTCATCGAGCCGGGCAACAGTTTCCTCGCCGAGTGCGGATTCATCGGAGCGCTGGCGGGCGACGGTTCGCAGGAGACCGGGTACTTCTGGAGCCGGGCGCTGGGCTGGCCATTGGTCTGGGACCAGGATCAGGAGACCGCGATCCGCTCACCGCACGGTGGTCCGAAGGTCACATGGGGCGGTCCGCCCCTGATGCCGAAGGCGGGGAAGGAACGGCTGCACTTCGACCTCGTTCCGCCGGCCGGAAGTGACCAGCGGACGGAGGTCGAGCGGCTTGTCTCCCTCGGGGCGACGCGCATCGACATCGGCCAGGGGGACGTCGACCGGGTGGTGATGGCCGACCCCGACGGTCACGAGTTCTGTGTGCTGCCCGCCGCTCTGTGAAATGGGTTCGACCCGGTGAGATGTCACCGGTAGATGTGGTGCATGACCTCACTCGGTGAAGAACTGCTGCCCGGTACACAGCGGGCCCTGACGCATCGCATCGCCCTCGCGCAGACCGAGGGCCGTGCGCCTTCGCTGGTGGCGGCGGTGGCGCGCGAAGGGCGGATGGTGTGGGTTGGCTCGCGTGGTGGCGTGGACGGACGGGAGCCGGACGCGGAGACGCAGTACCGGGTGGGGTCGATCACCAAGGTGTTCACCGCCGTTCTGGTGCTGCGGCTGCACGATGAGGGACTGCTCGACCTCGGCGACCCCCTGGAGAAGCATCTGCCGGGCACCGGCGTGGGCGAGGCGACGATCGCCCAGCTTCTGGCCCACACGGCGGGGTTGAGCGCCGAGTCCCCGGCGCCGTGGTGGGAGCGTACGCCCGGCACCGTGCGCCCTGGGCTGGCGGACGTCCTCGGCGAGCGGCCCGTGGTGCATCCCGCGGGGCGGCGCCACCACTACTCCAACACCGGCTACACCGTGCTCGGTTCACTGGTCGAGGCGGTGCGTGGAGCTCCGTGGGAGCAGACGCTGCGGCGCGAGGTTCTCGCGCCGCTCGCCATGGACCGTACGGGGCCGCAGCCGGTCGCTCCGCACGCGCGCGGCTGGGCCGTGCATCCATGGGCCGATGTGGTGCTGCCCGAGCCGATGGAGGATCTGGGGCTGATGGCGCCGGCGGGTCAGCTCTGGTCGACGGCCGCGGATCTGTGCCGCTTTGCGACGTTCCTCGCCGAGGGTGACGAGAGGGTGCTGAGCGCCGCGTCCGTGGCGGAGCTGCGGACCCCGTCCGTACCGCCCGAGGGGGATGACTGGGACGGCGGCTACGGGCTCGGAGTGCAGTTGGCGCGCCGGGCGGGGCGGTCGCTGGCCGGGCATACGGGTTCGCTGCCGGGCTTTGTCGCCTCCTTGTGGCTGAGCGTGGCGGACGGGGTGGCGGCGGTGGCACTCGCCAATGCCACGTCGGGGCCGCGGATCAGCGCGGTGGCCGCGGATCTCGTCGGCATCGTGGCCGATGCCGAGCCCCGGATCCCGGAGCCGTGGCGGCCACTGACCGAGGTCGACCAGGAGCTGCTGTCCCTCACCGGGCCGTGGTACTGGGGTACGTCCGCCTTCGGGTTGAAGCTGGTGGCGGAGCGCGGGCTGGAGCTGTATCCGCTGCTTGGTGCCGGGCGCGGCTCACGCTTCGCCGCGCGGCCGGAGGGCACCTGGGCGGGGCTCGACGGCTACTACGCGGGAGAGACGCTGCGGGTGGTGCGGCGGCCGGACGGTTCGGTGAGCCATCTCGATCTCGGCTCGTTCGTCTTCACCCGCGAGCCGTACGAACCGGGTGGCGCCACTCCTGGCGGGGTCGACCCGGAGGGCTGGCGTGGTCTGCGGGGTTAGGGCGACGGTGATGTTTCACGTGAAACCGCGGCAGGGCGGCTGGGCAGCCTGTCAGATGCTCAGCTTGAAGCCGACGTGGGAGGCGGTGAAGCCCAGTCGCTCGTAGAAGCGATGGGCGTCGGTGCGAGTGGCGTCGGAGGTGAGCTGGACAAGTCGGCAGCCCTGGCGCCGTGATTCCTCGACCGCCCATGTGATGAGCAGGGTGCCGAGTCCGCTGCCGCGCTCGTCGGTGTGGACGCGCACGGCTTCGATGACCGCGCGCGTGGCGCCGCGCCGGGACAGTCCGGGGATGACGGTGAGCTGGAGCGTGCCGACCACCCGGCTGTCGCGTACGGCGACAACCAGGTGCTGGTTCGGGTCGTCGGCAAGCCGCCGATAGGCCGTGGTGTACGGGGCGAGGTCGTCGGGGGACTCGCGCTCCGTGCCCAGGGCGTCGTCCGCGAGCATGGCCACGATGGCCGGGATGTCGTCCTGGCCCGCGGGCCGTATCTGCGGATCACTCATGGGCTGAAGACTATGCCGGAGCGGGCGGCCGTCGGCCGGCCCGGCCGCTGCCGGCTCCTCGGCGGTGGTCAGCCCGTCGCCATGTTCAGTGGCGCGAAGTGCCGGGTGCGATCACCAGGGAGATCGGGGATTCCGTGGACCATCACGGTGGTCAGTGTGACCTGTTCGAGGCCGTGTTCCTTGACCCAGCTGAGCAGCTCCTGGTGGCGTACATCGATGTGGATGCGGATCGGACGGTCCGGGCTGGTGATGAGCGAGCTGATCAGGGCCTTCGCCGTGCGGGTGTCGCGGGCGATCAGTGGGCCGATGACATCCGCCGCGGCGGTGGGCCAGCGTGCCGCGTATCCGGTGAGGGCGGAGTCCTCCTCAGCGACGCTGAGCCGGTCGGCGAAGGCGGGCAGGCGGGCGATCATGGAGGTGCGGTCGACTCCGAACACCTCGGTGTCCAGGCCGATGACGGCGGGCAGATCGCCGGCGGTCGCGGCGCGGACGGCTGCCTCGGTCGCCTCAGTCGCGTCGTCGGGCGTCTCGGTCGTCGCTTCCGTGCCGGTGCCGGATGAGCAGAAGAGTCCGGCCACCGTTGCGACTTCGCCGACTTCTTTGAAGCCCAGTTGCTGGTAGAGCGGTCGGCCGTACGAGGTGGCGTGGAGCATGAGCGGGGTGCCGTTCGCTTCGTGCAGGACATGGGTCATCAACCGCCGCCCGAGACCCTTTCGGGCGTGCTGTCCCGCGACGAGCATCATGCCGACGCCGGCCAGTTGGGTCCCGTAGGGGGTGACCACGCAGGTGGCGGCCAGGCGCTTGCCGTCGGGATCATCGGGGTCGGTGATCCCGTAGCCGGTGCCGGCGGCGAGCAGGAGGCTCCATTTGTGTTCCTCGCGGGCCCAGCCGCGATCTTCGGCCAAGTCTGCGCAGGCGGTGAGGTCGCCCATCGTCAGGGGGCGGATGGGCAGTGTGGAGAGCAATGTCGACATGGTGGTCAGGCTGTCGGAGTGGATGAGGGTGCGTCCACCGTTTTACGGGAAACGGGATGTTTCACGTGAAACGTGGTGGCTTCCAGTGGGGTGAGACGTGTGGGTGTCGGCGACATCCGTCCGTACTAACCTCGGTGAACATGGCTACCCTGCGCAGGCTTCATCTCTTCGATCTTGACGGGACGCTCATCCGTGGATCGGCGGCCGCGGTGGAGATCTCCCGGCAGTTGGGGCTGAGCGCCGAAATCGCCGAGCTGGAGCGGGAGTTCCTGTCTCGGAGGCTGGAGCCGGGGGATTTCGCCGTCCGGGCACGGGAGTTGTGGACCGAACTCACGACGGAGCAGGTGGCGGCCGCTTTCGAAGGCGCTCCGTGGATGACCGGCATCAGGGAGGTCTGGTCGGACATTCGGGCGCGTGGGGATTACTGCGCCGTTATCTCCCTCTCGCCCGATTTCTTTGTGTCGCGGCTGCTGGACTGGGGCGCACACGCGACGCATGGTTCGCGCTGGCCCGTGCTGCCCTTCACGGAACCGGTCGACCGGGCGGGCATTCTCACCCCGTCCGCCAAAGTGAAGATCGCGAACAGTCTGTGTGCGGAGTTCGAGGTGAGGATGGACGACTGCGTTGCCTATGGTGATTCCATGTCCGATGCGGAGATCTTCGCCGTGGTGCCCAGGTCGGTGGCGGTGAATGCGGATCACCACCTGTCGGGGCTCGCGACCCACGCGTACACGGGAGGCGATCTGCGTGAGGTCTATGAACTGGCGCGCCTTCAGCAGTAATACTCTGACCCCGTGATGCCACGGGAAACATGGTCGGAATCCGCCGGATGAAGACGGGAGCAATGCAGCCTAACGGTAAATCCGGTACGGATGGCCGGACTTCGCGCTCTTTGTCCCGTGCGGCGGCGGGGCCTGTCATGCTGCGACGGCAGGTACTGCGGGCCGCGTCGTGTTCCGTGGCCTCGTGTCCCGACTCGGGGTACGGCGGGGATTGACACCGGCGGCCGGCAGGTCCGATCGGAGTGGGGGATTCATCAGCGTATTCCGGGCCAGCGGATGTACGCAGACCGACTGAAAGATGTTCGAGGCGAGGCACACCATGGACGCTCCGACCACCACGTCGGCCGACAACGGCTCCTCCGGAGACGGTGGTACCTCCGGGGACGGCTCGGGGGGCGGCTGGTTCGCTCCCCGCAAGACGCCGGGCGGCAGCGGCGGCCGACCGGATTCCGGGACGGCAGACGGTGCCGAGGCGACGGGCCGGGGCCGAATACCCGTCCCGGGCCGCTCGCTTGCCTCCATACGCCCGGTGGGTTCGGGCGGGACCCGTCCCGCGCCGCCGCCGCGCGAGGGCGCCGAGGGGCAGGAGAACCGTTCTGCCGCCGGACCCCGGCCGTCGGCCCCCGCGGACAGCGTCCCCGACGCCTTCCAGCCGCGCACCAAGGGGCCGGAGGCCGCCGAGGGGCCGATTCCCCACCCAGAGGTCCCCGAGGGGCTCGGTGCCGCGGTGGAGAGCGCCGGTGAGTTGCCGCTAGTGGACGCCGCGGTGACCGCCGCCCCGTCCGCCGCCCTGTCCGTCGTGGCGCCGCCGTCCGTCGTGGCGCCGCCGTCCGTCGTGGCGCCGCCGTCCGTCGTGGCGCCGCCGTCCGTCGTGGCGCCGCCCGGGGAGCTGCCGCCCGACGCCGTACGGCCCCATCCCGTAGCGCAGGAAGCCGATCCCGGGCCGTCCGCCGCCGCCCCGCCCGGTGGCGGTTCCGCGTCACTGCCGCCCGAGGCGCCGGTGCCGGCCGAGCTGCCGCCCGAGGTTCCGGCCGCGGAGCCGTTGGCCGCGCTCCCGGCCGCCGCGGACATCGACCCGAACGCCTCCCCCGACGCCGTTCTGGTGCGTCGTACGCTCGCCGTGATCGGTCCCGTCGCCGACCAGGTCACGTCGTACTTCTACTCGCTGCTCTTCGTCCGCCACCCGGATCTGCGGAGCCTCTTCCCCGTGGCGATGGACGCGCAGCGCGACAGGCTGCTCAAGGCGCTGCTGACCGCGGCGGAGCACATGGATTCCCCGGCCGTGCTCACCGGCTATCTACGGCAGTTGGGGCGCGGGCACCGCAAGTACGGTACGCAGGCGACGCATTACCCGGCCGTGGGCGAGGCGCTGCTGGGCGCGCTGTCCCGCTACACCGCCGACATCTGGGACGAGGAGACCGAGGGCGCCTGGGTCAGGACGTACACCACGATCTCGCAGATCATGATCGACGCGGCGGCCGAGGACGAGGCGCACGCTCCGGCCTGGTGGCAGGCCGAGGTGGTCTCGCACGAGCGCCGTACGCCGGACATCGCCGTCGTGACGGTCCGGCCGGACCAGCCGTATCCGTTCCGCGCCGGGCAGTACACCAGCCTGGAGACGCGGTGGTGGCCCCGGGTCTGGCGGCACTACTCCTTCGCCTCGGCGCCCCGGCCGGACGGTCTGCTCTCCTTCCATGTCAAGGCCGTCCCGGCCGGCTGGGTCTCGAACGCGCTGGTCCACAAGGCCGCCGTCGGCGATGTGCTGCGGCTCGGTCCGCCGGCCGGTTCGATGACCGTCGACCACAGCACGGACAACGGCCTGCTCTGCCTGGGCGGCGGCACCGGCATCGCGCCGATCAAGGCGCTCATCGAGGACGTCGCGGAGCACGGTCACCGGCGCCGGGTCGAGGTCTTCTACGGCGCGCGCAGCGACCAGGATCTGTACGACATCGAGACGATGCTGCGGCTCCAGAGCGAGCATCCGTGGCTGGCGGTGCGGCCGGTGGTCGCCGAGGGGCCCAGCCAGGGGCTTACGGGGCAGCTTCCGGAGGCGGTGCGCGACTACGGCCCGTGGCATGAGTACGACGGGTATCTGTCCGGGCCGCCCGGACTGATCCGCAGCGGTCTGGACGCGCTCCGGGGGGTCGGCATCCCGTCGGAGCGGATCCGGCACGACTCCCTGGAGCAGCTGCTGGCCGCGGCGAGTTAGGCCTCGGCCGCCGTCACCCCGGCCGGGGTGTGTCAGCCCAGGTCGGGGGCGTGCATCGCGCGTACGCCCTCGATATTGCCGTCCAGGTAGTGCCGCAGTGACAGCGGTACGAGATGGACGGCGGCGATGCCGACGCGGGTGAACGGCACCCGGACGATCTCGTACTCCCCGTGCGGCTCGTCGATCTCGGGGCCGTGCCGCTGGGAGAGATCCATCGACTCCAGCCGGCAGACGAAGAAGTGCTGCACCTTCACGCCGGTCACGCCGCCGCCCGCGATGTGCTCAACGGTGTCGACGAAGCAGGGCACGACATCGATGATCTTGGCGCCGAGTTCTTCGTCGACCTCGCGGTGGAGCGCGTCGACGACGGTGGCGTCGCTTCTCTCGACCCCGCCGCCGGGGGTGACCCAGTACGGGTCCACTCCGGGTTTGGTGCGTTTGATCAGGATCAGGTCAGCGCCGTCCAGCAGGATGGCGCGTGCGGTGCGCTTGACCACGGGCCGTTCGGTCATGGGAAGAGGTTCGCCCGCGACACGCCGTCTGAAACGTTCCGGGACGCCGCGGTCACCAGCCGACGGCGGCGCGCAGCAGCCACTCGTGCGCGCGTGCGATGGGCGACAGGGCGAGGGTGCCGGTGCGTACGACGAGAAAATACGTGCGCAGCGGGGGCACGGGCGGGTCGAGGAGCGCGACCACCTCGCCGCGTTCGAGCGCGGATTCGCACAGATAGCGGGGGAGTACGGCGAGTCCGGCGCCGGCGGCGGCGCACTCCAGGACGGCCCGCAGATCGGGGACGATCACGGTGCCCGCGGCGGCGGGCCGGGAATCGAAGACGGTGGCCCAGTAGCGCGAGACGAGGGGGAGGGACTCGTGCACTTCGACGACGGGCAGCTGTTCCAGCACCACCTGTCCCTCGCGCAGCACGGTGTGGCCGAGCCGGGCGGCCCAGCGGGGCGCGGCGATCAGTACGTGCTCCTCGTCGCAGAGCGGAGTCGCGGTGAGGAGTCCGCCGCGGGGGCGGGCGGTGGTGATGGCCAGATCGTGGTGACCGGCGGCCAGCCCCTCCAGGGTCTCCTCGGTGTCCGCGAAGAACGAGGCGCGCAGGGCGAGGCCCTGTGCGGTGAGCGGGGTGAGGGCGGGGAGCGCGCGCAGGGAGGTGAATTCGGGCGGTCCGGCCAGGTGGAGGGTGCGTACGCCGGACTCCTCGTCGAGGCCGGTCTCGGCGATCTCGACGAGTGCGTCGAGATGGGGAGCGGCGCGGTGCGCGAGTTCGTCGCCGATCGTCGTGGGGGTCACGCCGCGGGCCTGGCGCAGGAAGAGCGGGCGGCCGAGCTGGCGTTCCAGGGTGCGGATCTGGCCGGTGACGGCGGGCTGGGAGAGGCCCAGCAGCGCGGCGGCGCGGGTGAAGGAGCCAGCGCGGTGCACGGTCACGAAGGTGCGCAGCAGGGCCAGGTCCATGTGCCGCGCTCCCCTCTCGTCCCGCCCCAGGGCCACCTCCGGACCGTCAACTATAAATAAGTCGATAGGTCGCTGTCGCTACTGTGATTGGACACTGACGCAGAGTCAACTAGCCTTGGGCAAATGGTTCTCCGCGCGTGGAACCTGGGACGGTCCGAGCCATGAGGGGGGAGGCTCGGACCGTCCGTGCGTGCGGTCCCCGGGTCAGCCGGCCGTCTCGTCCAGGGCGCGCAGGACGTCCGCGATGAGGTCCTCGGGGTCCTCCGCCCCGACGGAGAACCGGATGAAGCCCTCCGGCACCGCGTCGCCGCCCCACCGCCCGCGCCGCTCCGCGGTGGACCGTACGCCGCCGAAGCTCGTCGCGTCGTCCACCAGCCGCAGTGCGCCGAGGAAACGTTCGGCCCGGTCCCGGTCGGGCAGGACGAACGAGACGACGGAGCCGAAGCGCCGCATCTGTACAGAGGCGACGGGGTACGAGGGGTCGCCGGGCAGCCCGGGGTAGCGCAGCCCGGTCACCGCGCCGTGCTTCTCCAGCGCCCGGGCCAGCTCCAGCGCGGTCGCGCACTGCCGGCCGACGCGGAGCTGGAGCGTGGCCAGGGAGCGGTGCGCGAGCCAGGCCTCCATGGGGCCTGGGATGGCGCCGACGACCTTGCGCCAGCGCCGTACGCCTGCCACGAGTTCAGGATCGCCGCTGGTCACATGGCCGAGGAGGATGTCTCCGTGGCCGGTCATGCCCTTGGTGTCGCTGGCGACGGAGAAGTCCGCGCCCAGCTCCAGGGGCCGCTGGCCGAGCGGGGTGGCGAGGGTGTTGTCGACGGCGACCAGGGCGCCCGCGTCGTGCGCCGCGCGCACCAGCCGGCGTACGTCACAGACATCGAGCCCGGGGTTGGAGGGGGTCTCGATCCACAGCAGCCGGGCCCCGTCCAGCACGCGCAGCTGGGCGTCGCCGCCGGTCGGCGCGGTCCGTACCGTCACGCCGTACGCTTCGAGCCGTTCGCGCAGCAGGGGCAGGGCCTGGTAGCCGTCGTCGGGCAGGACGACGGTCCCGCCGGCTTTCAGCTGCGAGAAGAGCACTGCGGAGATCGCGGCCATCCCGGAGGCGAAGGTGACGGTCTCGACGGTCCGCCCCGGCGCTTCGAGCTCGCTGATGGCGCGTTCGAGATGGGTCCAGGTCGGGTTCTCGTCGCGGCCGTAGGTGTACGGGCCCGTCGGCTCGCCCGGCAGATGGAAGTGGGCGGCGAAGACGGGTCCCGGCAGGGTCGGTTCGTATGCGACGGGGTCGGGCAGTCCGGCCCGTACCGCTCGGGTGCCGTCCCCGACGCTCGCGCGGGGATCAGTCATTGTCGTCGGGGAGCACGACGTTCATGGCCCAGGAGACCACGGAGATGACCAGGCCGCCTAGGACCGCTGTCCAGAAACCCTCGACATGGAAACTCAGGCTCAGTTTGTCCGCCAGCCATGAGGTCAGCAGCAGCATCAAGGCGTTGATCACAAGGGTGAACAGGCCGAGGGTGAGGACGAACAGGGGCAGTGTCAGCAGCTTCACAACGGGCTTGACGACAAAGTTGACCACGCCGAAGAGCAGCGCGACGAGGACCAGGGTCAGGACCTTCTTGCCGGTGCTGTGGCCGGTGAGGGTGATGTTCTGGAAGAGCCAGACCGCCACTGCCAGGGCAGCGGCGTTGGCGATCGTCTTGACTAGGAAATTCTTCATGTGTCTGATCGTGGCATGAAGGCATTCCGACTGGATGAGCTGGAGGCGGAGCGTGCCGCCAACGACGGCGCGTATCTGCAGTTCGTGCGCGAACGCAACATGTCCGTGGGCCTGTACGCGCTGGACGCGGGATCGACCGATCCGCAGCGGCCGCACGCGCAGGACGAGGTGTATCTCGTGGTGAGCGGGCGGGCCTCCATCACGGTCGGCACGGAAACGACTCAGGTGGCGCGGGGCAGCGTGGTCTATGTGCCGGCGGGAACGCCGCACAAGTTCCACCATATTTCGGAGGATCTGCGGGTCATGGTGGTGTTCTCCCCTCCTGAGGGCTGATGCCGCCGGGCTCTTCCCCTGAGTGATCCGCCCTCCGACCCTCAGTCGGTCCTCAGGGTCGGATCAGGGAAGAGCGGGGGATCGCCGGGCCCCCGTCGGCGGTCCGCGCGTTCTAGCATCGAAGGCGTAAGGAGATACCTGTGGCACTCGGTGAAGCGAGGTAGGAGCGATGGCGGTTCAGGAGATATTCACGGGGATGCCGTGGTGGGTGAAGTGGATCGCGGTGCCCGTGATCGCCATCGTCGTCTTCGGCGGGCTGATCGCCAGCGTGCTCGCGTTCGTGATCGGGCTGCTGTTCAAGGTGCTGGTCTTCGTGGCGCTGGTCGGCGGGCTGATCTATGTCGTACGGAAGTTCATGTCGTCATCCTCGTCCTCGCGCGGCGACTGGTAGGGGCGACTGGGGTAGGGGCGACTGGTAGGGCTGTCGTCCCGTATGACGGTTAGCCCGCGCGAGGGAAAGGTGAACGGGAAACCATCCCGGGCCCCTACCTGCCCCTAGAGTGGCAAACCGCTGCCGCACCCTGGGAAAACACCCTCAGCGATCGCCATGACCATGGGTTTGTGCGATCTGTCCGGGCGGGGTCTCACGGAATCTCGGGTCCGCTTCCGGTTCTCCGGATGCCGGGCCCCGGTCTCCTCAGGGGTGCGGCGGGCGCGCGGGGGCGGCCCCCGCGGGCGGGCATATGCCCGTCGGCATGCCTGGGGGTGACCTTTGGCCACAGCTACATCCACCGCAGTCCCCACCCTGATCGGTTCGGTACGGCGGGCGCTGAGACTGCTGGAAGCGGTGGGCTCCCATCAGGACGGGGCCACGGCCAAACAGCTGGCGCGTGAGGCCGGACTGTCGCTGCCCACCGCCTACCACCTGTTGCGGACGCTGGCCTACGAGGGCTATCTCCGCCGCGAGCGGGGGGTCTTCGTCCTGAGCGACGCCGTGGAACGGCTGGCGTGCGGCGAAGCGCTCGGCAGCCGTCGCAACGGGATCGCCGATTCTCTCGGCCACTGGCGCGATGCCGTCGGAGCCCCCGTGTACTTCGCGGTCTACCACGAGGGCGAGATCTGTCTGGTCGCCGTCGCCGACAGCCCCGCGGCGCCCGCGGTCGACGACGGGGCCGACTTCCGCGAGACGGCGCACGCCCACGCGATCGGGCACTGTCTGCTGAGCCAGCTCGGTCCCGCGGCCCGGCGCGATCATCTCGACCGCCATCCGGTCCGCCCGCGCACCCCCTACTCCCTGCCGGACCGGGGCGCGCTGCTGGCACGTCTGGGCTCGCTGGGAAGGATGGAGCCGGTCGTCGAGCGGCAGGAGTACGCGCTCGGCACCGTCAGCGCCGCCGTGCCCGTAACCGCCGGATCCACCGCTGCCGCATTGGCCATTTCTCTACCACTCGACCAGGAGGCGCGGCTGCTGCCGGCCGTCGAATGGTTACGGAGAGAGATCGGCACGCTGCTGACCTCGCTGGCCTTCTCTATCAGTATCTGAAAAATTACTCCTTGTGATCTGCTAGCGCTTACAGCACGATGGCGTCAAGAGGGTCCATGGGGATCATTCCCAGCCACGATTCATCTACTCCGGAGAAAACGATGCGCGAGTCGGTCCAGGCCGAGGTCCTGATGAGCTTCCTCGTCTCCGAGGAGCTCTCGTTCCGTATCCCGGTGGAACTTCACTACGAGGTGAGGGATCCCTACGCGGTACGGATGACCTTTCATCTGCCCGGCGACGCCCCTGTCACCTGGACGTTCGGTCGCGAACTGCTGCTCGACGGCATCAACACCCCCAGCGGGGACGGCGATGTGCACATCTCGCCGACCACGCCCGACGATCTCTCCGATGTCCATATGAGGCTCCAGGTGGGCGACGACCACGCGCTCTTCCGGGTCAGCGCCGCCCCGCTGGTGGCCTTCCTCGACCGTACGGACCGGCTGGTCCCGCTCGGCCAGGAGTGCGCCCTCAGTGACTTCGAGGGCAATCTGGAACAGGCGCTCGGCCGCATCCTCGCCGAGGAGAACGCCGGCTGACCGGGCCGGACGCCGGCCGGGCAGAGCCGTCCGGGTGATTGAGGACGGAACTACTTCTTGCGGCGACGGCCTCTGCCGCCGCCGAGACCGCGCGCCGAGGGGCCCGGCAGCGGCGTGGAGAGCGTCTCCTCGGGTCCCACGGCCGTGGCACCCGACCGGTCGTCCCACTCGCCGGTTCCGGTGCCCGCCGTGCCTGCCTGAGCCGCTCCCGGCGCCCCCGGTGCTCCCGGCGTGCCGGTGGCTCCCGGGCCGGGCGCTCCCGGCGCGGGAGCCGGCCGGGGCGGGTTCCCCGGGGCCGGCCGGTCGGCGGAGACCACGAGCGCTGCCAGCGCCGTCGTCACCGGCACCGAGGCGACCAGCCCGATCGAGCCCACCAGCGTCCGTACGATCTCCTCCGCGACCAGCTCGCTGTTGGCGACCGAGCCCACGCTCGACTGCGCGATCGAGAAGAGCAGCAGCAGCGGCAGCGCGGCACCCGCGTAGGCGAGCACCAGCGTGTTGACCACCGACGCGATGTGGTCGCGGCCGATCCTGATGCCCGCCCGGTACAGGTCGCGCGGTCCCATCGTCGGATCCGCCTGGCGCAGCTCCCAGACCGCCGAGGTCTGGGTCACCGTCACATCGTCGAGGACCCCGAGCGAACCGATGATGACGCCCGCCAGCAGCAGACCGCTCATATCGATCTCCGGGTAGAGACCGTGGATCAGGCCCGTGTTGTCGTCGGTGTTGCCGGTCAGGCTCGCCCAGCCGATGAAGAGCGATCCCAGCAGCCCGATCAGCAGAAGCGAGATCAGTGTGCCGAGGACCGCGACCGACGTACGGGCCGTCAGACCGTGGCACGCGTACAGCGCGATCAGCATGATCGCGCTGGCCCCCACCACCGCCACGATCAGCGGGTTCGACCCCTGAAGGATCGCCGGCAGGATGAACAGCGTGAGAATGGCGAAGGAGATGGCGAGCGCGACCAGCGCCATCACCCCGCGCATCCGCCCCACCGCGACCACCACGAGCGCGAAGATCGCGGCCAGCAGCGTCATGGGAAACCGGCGGTCCACATCGGTCACCGAGTACTGGAGATCACGCGGCGCGTCGGGCGCGTACGCCACCACGACGCCCTGTTTCACGTGAAACTGCCGAGGCGCGTCCGGCTGGACGACCTCGATGAACGTATGGCCCTTCTCCTTGCCGCTCTCCAGCTCGACCGTGGCCTTCTTGCACTTCCCGGTCTCCTCCTGCACCGCCTCCCGCCCCTGCGGTGTGGAGGTGTCGCCCGTCGACGGGATCTGTGAGGCGTTCACGTCCTTGCAGTCGACGCTTTCGAGCTGGACCACCCGCCCCTGCACGGTCTGCCGGTCGAAGCCGACACCGGTGCGCTCGTGCGCCGGGGCACCGCCCGGCCAGAGCACCGCGAGCCCGACGACGACCGCGGTCGCGAACGGGATCAGAACCGCCGCGATGACCTTGCGGAGATGCTGCGAGACCGGTGCGGCGGGCCCATGGCTGTGGGAGTGGCCATGTGCGTGGCCGTGCGGATCGTGAGTCTGCTGGGGTGAGGTCACCGCCAGATCATCGCAAGAAGGAGAGGGCGCTCTGTTCAGCACGCCGGAAATGGCGTTAGCGTGGGGCACACCTTTGCACACGCGGGAGCTCGGAGCACCGGGCTGAGAGGGCGCTGACGTGGTCACCCGGGGACTGTTCCCCGCGTACCTGAGCTGCGCCGACCGCTGAACCTGTTACCGGGTAATGCCGGCGTAGGGAGTAGGTCTCATGACCGTTCAGGACGCACGCACGCCTGCCTCCGATTCGGGGAATCCGAGCGAGGCCGGGAAGTCCATCGGCTGGCACAAGGGATATGTCGAGGGCTCACGCCCCGATCTCCGGGTGCCGGTCCGTCAGGTGCACCTCACCAACGGCGAGGACGTGACGCTGTACGACACGTCGGGCCCGTACACCGACCCCACCGTCGAGACCGATGTCCGTCGCGGTCTCGCGCCCGTCCGGGCCAACTGGATCATCGCGCGCGGCGACACCGAGGAGTACGAGGGGCGGCCGGTCCGCCCCGAGGACGACGGCCTCAAGCACACCTCACCGCGCGGCGGGACCCTCCTGAGCGGAAGCGGGAGTGGGAGCGGTACGGCCGATCTGCGCGGCCTCGACGCGGTCTTCCCCGGCCGTCCGCGCCGCCCGCGCCGGAGCCGGGACGGCCGGTCGGTCAGCCAGCTCTCCTACGCCCGCCGCGGGGAGATCACACCGGAGATGGAGTACGTCGCGATCCGCGAGAACGTCTCCCCCGAGACCGTCCGCGAGGAGATCGCGGCGGGCCGCGCCGTACTGCCGGCCAACGTCAACCACCCGGAGATCGAGCCGATGATCATCGGCAAGCGGTTCCTGGTGAAGGTCAACGCCAACATCGGCAACTCCGCGGTCACTTCCTCCATCGAGGAGGAGGTGGACAAGATGGTCTGGGCGACCCGCTGGGGCGCGGACACCGTCATGGACCTCTCCACCGGCCGCAACATCCACACCACCCGCGAGTGGGTGCTGCGCAACTCCCCCGTCCCCATCGGCACCGTCCCGCTCTACCAGGCGCTCGAAAAGGTCGACGGCAAGGCCGAGGAGCTGACCTGGGACATCTACCGGGACACGGTCGTCGAACAGGCCGAGCAGGGCGTCGACTACATGACAGTGCACGCCGGTGTGCTGCTGCGGTACGTGCCGCTGACGGCCCGTCGCAAGACCGGCATCGTCTCGCGCGGCGGCTCGATCATGGCCGCGTGGTGCCTCGCGCACCACAAGGAGTCGTTCCTGTACGAGAACTTCGAGGAGCTGTGCGAGATCCTCGCGGCGTACGACGTGACGTACTCGCTGGGCGACGGACTGCGGCCGGGGTCCATCGCGGACGCCAACGACGAGGCGCAGTTCGCCGAGTTGCGCACGCTGGGCGAGCTGAACTCGACCGCCAAGCGGCTGGGTGTCCAGACGATGATCGAGGGGCCAGGACATGTCCCCATGCACAAGATCAAGGAGAACATCGACCTCCAGCAGGAGATCTGCGAGGAGGCGCCGTTCTACACGCTCGGCCCGCTGACCACGGATGTGGCCCCGGCGTACGACCACATCACCTCCGGCATCGGCGCGGCGATGATCGCCTGGTGGGGCACCGCGATGCTCTGCTACGTCACCCCGAAGGAGCACCTCGGCCTGCCGGACCGCGACGACGTCAAGACGGGCGTCATCACGTACAGGATCGCGGCGCACGCGGCGGATCTCGCCAAGGGGCATCCGGGGGCGCAGGAGTGGGACGACGCGCTGTCGGACGCCCGGTTCGAGTTCCGCTGGGAGGACCAGTTCAATCTCGCTCTGGACCCGGACACGGCACGGGAGTTCCACGACGAGACACTGCCGGCACAGCCGGCGAAGACGGCGCACTTCTGCTCGATGTGCGGCCCGAAGTTCTGCTCGATGAAGATCTCGCAGGACATCAGGCGCCGGCACGGCGCGGAGATCGGCGCGGAGACCGGGGCCGGCGGCGGGGGCGACACCGGGGCCGAGACGATGGCCGAGACCGAAGCGGGCATCGAGGCGGGGATGGCGGAGAAGTCCAGGGAGTTCGCCGCGGCGGGCAACCGCGTCTATCTGCCGCTGGCCGACTGACCGGCCGTCGGATGCCGTGACGGCCAGGCCGCGGCCGGAGTCCGGGGGCGCTCCGGGCTCTGGTCGGCGCTGGTCGGGTTGGGACGGATCCGGTGCGTACGGCGGGCACCGGTCGGAGGGGATTACTCCGGCTGGTGCTCCGGGCCGCCGAAGTCGGGGCTGGTGAAGTCGGGGCTGCTGAAGGTCGGGCGCCGGCCGGCGGTGGAACCCTCGTCCGGGCTGCTGAAGTCGGGACGGCTGTAGCCGATCTTGGGCAGTCCTCTGGTCGTACGAGGCGGCCCCGGCGAGGTCGGGTCGGCGCTCGGGTCGGCCAGCGCGGACCGCAGGAACGGCAGGATGCCGCGCTCCCGTACGGCGTGGCGCCAGGCGTCCCGGGCGCGGGCCACCTCGTCCGGCAGCTCCTTGCTCGGTGCCTCCTCCGCCGGGAGCTGCGTCGAGCTGTTGCGCAGCGCCGTGACCACGAGGCCGATCGCGGCGGCGAGGATGCCGAGCCCGGTGACGGCCGCGAAGAACCAGCCGACGGCGATCATGCTGCCTGCGAAGGCGGGTGGCGGGTCGAGTGCTTCGAGGAGGTAGCCGACGAGCAGGAAGATGGCGGCGGCGGTGCCTCCCAGGAGCGGGAGGAGCACCGTGACGACAGCGGTGAATCCGGCGCCGGAGCGCGGCGTGCTGTCCTCCTCGGCGTCCAGGACGGCTTCCTGGACCGAGACGGCGAGGGCCGGCGCGCGGGCGTCCTCGCGGATCTTCGCGTAGTGCTGGTACTCCGGGGCCGCGGCGGAGGTGATCAGCACGGTGGAGTTCAGGGCCATGGTGCGCAGTTGTGCGGTATTGAGCCGGCGGCCGATCTCGGCGAGATCGGGGCGTTCCTGTGCATTGCTCAGTACATCGTCGAGGATCCGCTCGAAATCCGCGCGATCCTCGCTCTGCAGGTGTGGAGCGCTATTCATGTGTGTGCATCCCCCGATGCTCTGTGGGGCCGTCGTCCGTGCGGGCACGGACAATCGGCGGAAACGGAGGAGAGCCTGCTACGGATAAGGCGATGGTAGAGCTGTTTTGGCGGGACGGGACAGAGGGTTTCCGGAAATCGCCGTTGGCGCTTTTCCCGGGCCGGTCGCTCAGCCGGCCAGCGGAAGCTGTACCACCAGCAGTTTTCCTGCCATGGTGACGCCGCCGTCCATGGCGATGGCGAGGCCATCGGCATATACGTGTGGCCCTTCCACCAGGGGCCCGGAGTCCTCTTCGCCGTCCGCCGTCTCCTCGGTGCCGACTTCCCCGAGGAGATAGGGAATGGGGCTGTGGCCGTGGACGACGCGCTGCCCGCCGTACTGGGAGAGCAGTTCGCGAACGGCCTCGGGGCCGCCTTCGTCACGGAACGCGAAGCGCTTGGTGAGCTTGCGGAACAAATCCCAGCATTCGTCGGCGTCATTGCGGGTCAGGATCTGATGGACCGTGTCGTTGACGTCGTCGATCGTGGATCCGTAGTCCAGATAGGCGGTCGTGTCGGAGTGCATCAGCAGATGCCCGTCCTGCTCGACGACCGCGTCGAGCCGTGACATCCACTGCAGATGGACGTCCTGGAGCCGCTCCATGTCCGTGCGCTGGCCGCCGTTGAGCAGCCAGGCCGCCTGGAAGGTGGCGGTGCCCGCGCCGGAGTTGACGGGGGTGTCGCCGAAGCGCTTCGCGCCGATGAGCAGCAGCTCGTGATTGCCCATCAGGGCCTTGCAGTAGCCGCCGGAGGCCGCGGCCTCGGCGGAGAGCCGCATCACCAGATCGATGACGCCGATGCCGTCGGGGCCGCGGTCGGTGAAGTCGCCGAGGAACCAGAGACGGGCGTTGCCCGCCGCCCAGCGGCCCTCGGCGTCGATGAGGCCCTGCTCGGCCAGTGCGGCGATCAGCTCGTCGAGGTAGCCGTGGACGTCACCGACGGCGTAGAGCGGGCCGAGACCGTCGGCGGCGGGCGTCTCGACGGGGTCGACGCGCACCAGGACGGTGTCCCCCCGGTTGATCACCGGGAGGTCGCGCACGGTGGGTGTGTACTCCGCGGGCAGCTCGTCGGCCGGGACGGCGTTGCCGGGGTGACCGGACGGCGGACCGTCCGGCGCCGCGGCGAGTGGTCCGTCCGGTCCGGGCTGGTGCGGCTGTTCGTGCTGGTCCGGCTCTCCGGACTGCACGGGCACCTGCGCGTACGGCGGTACGCGGAAGTCGCGCAACGTCGCCGTCCGCACCACGGGTCCCTGGCCGGCCCCCTGTGTCATCGACCCCTCCACCACCGTCGCGCCGCCGTACACCTCTCGGGCCTGCCCGGCCGGGATGGGGATCTGCCCATCGACCATAGGGGAAAGTCCGTGGTGTCGTCCGCCCATCATAGGAACGCCGCTGGTCCTGTGGGACGCACCAGGGGTGGTGAATCCCGGCGGACCTCCGGTTCGGCGGCGTTTTTCGCGCCGATCGCCCGAAATGCGAAAGGTCTGATCCTCCAGCCGATTCCCGAGAGTCTACGGCCGGCCGGCGCGCCACCTCGCGGGAGCCGGGCACGGTCAGTCGCCCGCGGGGGAGCGGGGCGGGCTGACCGTGGTGCGCGGCGGGCGCCGCTGCGACGACGTCCGGATGATCAGTTCGGTCGGTATGACCTGCTCCACCGGCCGGTCGTTGTCGATCCCCTCGATGGCGTCGATGAGGAGCTGGACGACGGCGGTGCCGATGCGGCGCGGTTTGAGCGAGAGCGTGGTGATGGGCGGTTCGGTCGCTGCGTACACCGTGGATTCGCTGCAGCAGACGATCAGCAGGTCCTCGGGGACGCGCAGACCGTACCGCCGGGCGGCGGCGAGCAGATCGGTGCCGTTGGGGTCGAAGAGCCCGTAGACGGCGTCGGGGCGGTCGGGGCGGGCCAGGAGCCGGTCGGCCGCCACGGCCCCGGCACAGGGGTCGTGGGCGGGGTACGACTCGTACACCGGGTCCTGGCCGACCCGCTCGCACCAGCGCAGATAGGCGGTGGTCGAGAGCCGGGTGTAGGTGTCGGTGGTGGTGCCGGTGAGGAGGCCGATCCGGCGGGCGCCGGCGTCGGCGAGATGGTCGAGCAGGTCGAGGACGGCCGCCTCGTGGTCGTTGTCGACCCAGGCGGTGACGGGAAGGGTGCCCGCGGGCCGGCCGTCGGAGACGACGGGAAGGCCCTGGCGGACGAGTTCCGCCACAACGGGATCGTGGTCGGAGGGGTCGATGACGACGGTGCCGTCCAGGGCGACGTTCGCCCAGACATCGTGTCGGGAGGTGGCGGGGAGGATGACGAGGGCGTAGCCGCGGGCGAGCGCGGCCGAGGTCGCGGCCCGGGCCATCTCTGCGAAGTAGGCGAACTCGGTAAAGGTGAAAGGTTCATCCCCGTACGTGGTCACGGTCAGGCCGATGAGGCCCGACTTGCCCGTACGGAGGGTTCTGGCCGCGGCGGACGGCCGGTAGCCGAGGCGCTCGGCGACCTCCCGGACATGGCGTCTCGTGGCGTCGGGTAAGCGGCCCTTGCCGTTGAGCGCGTCCGAGACAGTCGTGATGGAGACACCGGCTGCGGCGGCCACGTCCCTGATGCCCGCCCGGCTTTGCCGGTTTCCCCGGCGGGTTGTGTCCGTCCGGCTCACCTGGTGTTTCCCTGCTGCTGTCATGGCGAGCCGATAGTAGGGCTCGGGCGGGCGGTGGGGCCGGTCGCATATGCACCCGGCAGCAGGCACGTTTCTGCATGGTCGAAAAAGCTTAACTGCCAATGAAGACAAGGTAGTTGATGTATCTTTCCATGGTCTCCTGTGCGAGGAGCGGTCTGGACCTGTTGAAGGGGCCATGTTTCGAAGAGGTCTCAACTCACCACTACGGGGGATGCGCGCCACGGCGCGAGCCACGGGCGCGCGCCAGGACGGCGAACGCGCCCCTCGGTCGGCGCCCCCGTTCGCGGGCACCGGGAACCTCATAAGCTGAGCGGTGGGGACGGTGCAGGAAGCCGACAACAGCTTCTAAGGACCCGGAGCGGCCCGTACACCGGCCCGCGTACCCCTGTACGGACCCGTGAACGGCCGAGGAGGACCTGCGGTGAGCGAGACCAGCCCCAAGCTGCGCGCCGAGCTGGACGGCATTCCCACGTACAAGCCGGGCAGGCCGGCGGCGTCCGACGGGCCCGTCGCGTACAAGCTGTCCTCCAACGAGAACCCGTATCCGCCGCTGCCCGGTGTGATGGACCGGGCGATAGCGGCCGCCGGTGACTTCAACCGCTACCCCGACATGGCCTGCACCGGTCTGCTGAACGAACTGGCCGACCGCTTCGGCGTGCCCGTCTCCCACCTGGCGACCGGGACCGGCTCGGTGGGCGTCGCCCAGCAGCTGATTCAGGCCACGGCGGGTCCGGGCGACGAGGTCGTCTACGCCTGGCGCTCCTTCGAGGCGTACCCGATCATCACCCGGATCTCCGGGGCCACCCCGGTCGAGGTGCCGCTGACCGGGGAGGACGTGCACGACCTGGAGGCGATGGCCGACGCGGTCACGGAGCGGACCCGGCTGATCTTCGTCTGCAACCCCAACAACCCGACCGGTACGGTGGTGCGCCGGGCCGAGCTGGAACGGTTCCTCGACCGGGTGCCCGGCGATGTGCTGGTGGTGCTGGACGAGGCGTACCGCGAGTTCAACCGCGACTCCGACGTGCCGGACGGCGTCGAGCTCTACCGCGACCGGCCGAACGTGGCCGTACTGCGCACCTTCTCCAAGGCGTACGGTCTCGCCGGGCTGCGGATCGGCTTCGCGATCGCCCATGAGCCGGTCGCCGCCGCGCTGCGCAAGACGGCGGTCCCCTTCGGGGTGAGCCAGATCGCGCAGGAGGCGGCGATCGCCTCGCTGCGCGCCGAGGACGAGCTGATGGGCCGGGTCGGGTCGCTGGTCGCCGAGCGGGCGCGGGTTTGGCAGGGGCTGGTGGGGCAGGGCTGGACGGTGCCGGGGACGCAGGCCAACTTCGTCTGGCTGCGGCTCGGCGCGCGTACCCAGGACTTCGCGGCGGTCTGCGAGGCGGCCGGGGTGGTCGTACGGCCCTTCGCGGGTGAGGGGGTCCGGGTGACGATCGGTGAGCACGAGGCCAATGACCTCTTCCTGCGGACGGCCGAGGCGTTCCGCAAGGAGCTGTAGGCGAGCCGCCGGGGGCCGGTGGTCCGGTGGTTCGGCGTGAGGTTTCTGCTGAGGGCGGTCTCTTGAGAGGCCGCCCTCAGTCTGTCTCGACCCGTTGGAGGCCCCCCACGCGAAGATCGGGAATGCGTGTGCGACATAATGCTTGTGAATGTGAACGCGTTCACAAGCGTGTCCCGTTCCTGGTGGTACGTCCAGGGCGAAAGGGGCAAGCAGCCGCCGCTGTGACCATGGCGATGTGATGTAAGGAGAGAAGACGTGGACCTCGCTCTGGCGCCGGAGACCCTGGCGCGCTGGCAGTTCGGCATCACCACCGTCTACCACTTCCTCTTCGTTCCCCTGACGATCTCGCTCGCGGCGCTCACCGCCGGGCTGGAGACCGCGTGGGTGCGCACGGAGAATCCCAAGTACCTCAGGGCCACCAAGTTCTGGGGCAAGCTCTTTCTGATCAATATCGCGATGGGCGTGGTCACCGGCATCGTGCAGGAGTTCCAGTTCGGAATGAACTGGTCCGATTACTCGCGCTTTGTGGGGGACATCTTCGGCGCCCCGCTCGCCTTCGAGGCGCTGATCGCCTTCTTCTTCGAATCCACCTTCATCGGACTGTGGATCTTCGGCTGGGACAAACTGCCGAAGAAGATCCATCTGGCCTGTATCTGGATGGTCTCGATCGGTACGGTGCTCTCCGCGTACTTCATTCTGGCGGCCAACTCCTGGATGCAGCACCCGGTCGGCTACCGCATCAACAAGGAAGCCGGACGGGCCGAACTCACCGACTTCTGGAAAGTGCTCACCCAGGACACCGCGCTCACCCAGTTCTTCCACACCCTGACCGCGTCGTTCCTGGTCGGCGGCGCTTTCATGGTCGGTATCGCGGCCTTCCATCTGGCCCGCAAGAAGCACATTCCGGTGATGCGCACCTCGCTCAGGCTCGGCCTGATCACGGTGGTGATCTCGGGAATGCTCACCGCTGTCAGCGGGGACACCCTCGGCAAGGTCATGTTCAAGCAGCAGCCGATGAAGATGGCCGCGGCCGAGGCCCTGTGGGACGGCGAGGGGCCCGCGCCGTTCTCGGTGTTCGCCTACGGAGACGTCGACAAGGGTCACAACTCCGTCGCCATCGAGATCCCCGGACTGCTCTCCTTCCTCGCCAACAGCGACTTCACCTCGTACGTCCCGGGCATCAACGACGTCAACAAGGCCGAGCAGGAGAAGTACGGGCCCGGCGACTACCGGCCCAACATCCCCGTCGCCTACTGGGGCTTCCGCTGGATGATCGGCTTCGGCATGGCGTCCTTCACCCTCGGGCTGCTCGGGCTCTGGCTCACCCGGAAGAAGTTCCTGCTGCCGGCCGCGCTGCGGACGGGGGAGGACGAGGTGCCGAATCTGGTGCTCTTCCGGAACAAGGCGCTCAGCCCGAAGTTCGCCAAGTGGTACTGGATCACCGCCCTCTGGACGATGCTCTTCCCGCTGATCGCCAGCTCCTGGGGCTGGATCTTCACCGAGACGGGCCGCCAGCCCTGGGTCGTGTACGGAGTGCTGCGCACGGCCGACGCGGTCTCCCCGGGCGTCTCCCAGACCGAGGTGATCATCTCGATGACCGTCTTCACCCTGCTGTACGCGGTCCTCGCGGTCATCGAGGTCAGGCTGATGGTGAAGTACGTCAAGGCCGGGCCGCCGGAGCTGACGGACGACGACCTCAACCCGCCCACCAAGATCGGCGGCGACCACGCGGACGCCGACCGGCCGATGGCCTTCTCGTACTGAGGAGTCGATGAGCCATGGAACTCCACGACGTCTGGTTCGTTCTGATCGCCGTTCTCTGGACCGGCTACTTCTTTCTCGAAGGGTTCGACTTCGGCATCGGGATCCTCACCAAGCTGCTCGCCCGTGACCGTGCGGAGCGACGGGTCCTCATCAACACCATCGGGCCCGTCTGGGACGGCAACGAGGTCTGGCTGCTGAGCGCCGCCGGCGCCACCTTCGCGGCCTTCCCGGACTGGTACGCCACGCTCTTCTCCGGCTTCTACCTGCCTCTGCTGCTCATCCTGGTCTGTCTGATCCTGCGCGGTGTCGCCTTCGAGTACCGGGCCAAGCGGTCGGAGGAGAGCTGGCAGCGCAACTGGGAACACACGATCTTCTGGACCTCGCTGCTCCCCGCCGTGCTCTGGGGCGTCGCCTTCGGCAACATCGTGCACGGGGTGAAGATCGACGCCCACAAGGAGTACGTCGGCGGTCTCGGGGACCTGTTCAACCCCTATGCGCTGCTCGGCGGGCTGGTGACGCTGGCCCTCTTCACCTTCCACGGCACGGTGTTCGCCGCGCTGAAGACGGTCGGTGACATCCGGGTCAGGGCCAGGAAGCTCGCGCTCGGCCTGGGCGCGGTCACCGCCGCGCTGACGCTCGGTTTCCTGGTCTGGACCCAGGTGGACAGCGGCGACGGCGGCAGCCTGATCGCGGTGATCGTCGCCGTCGTGGCCCTGGCCGGGGCGATCGCGGCGATCGCGGCGGGGCGCGAGGGCTGGTCGTTCGCGCTCTCCGGGGTGACGATCACGGCCCTGGTCGCCACGTTCTTCCTGGCGCTCTTCCCGAACGTCATGCCGTCCTCGCTGAACGACGCGTGGAGCCTGACCGTCACGAACGCCTCCTCCACCCCGTACACCCTGAAGATCATGACCTGGTGCGCGGGCATCGCCACTCCGGTGGTGCTGCTCTACCAGGGCTGGACGTACTGGGTCTTCCGCAAGCGGATCGGTACGCAGCACATCGCCGACGCCCAGCACTGAAGAAGGCGGGTGTTTCACGTGAAACACCGATGCCGCAGCACTGACTGACCAAGGCGGGTGTTTCACGTGAAACCAATCGATCCGCGGCTGCTCCGGTACGCCCGCGCGACCCGCTTCTTCCTGGCGGCGGTTGTGGCGCTCGGGCTGGCCGGCGCCGGGCTGGTTATCGCCCAGGCGATGCTGATCGCCGAGGTGGTGGTGGGCGCCTTCCAGCACGGACTGGACAGCTCCTCGCTGCGCACCCCGCTGCTTCTGCTGGCGGCGGTGGCCGTCGGGCGCGGTCTGGTCGCCTGGCTCACCGAACTGGCGGCCCATCGGGCGAGCGCGGCGGTCAAGTCCGAGCTGCGCCGACGGCTGCTGGCGCGGGCGGCCGAGCTGGGCCCCGCGTGGCTGAGCGGTCGGCGCACCGGCTCTCTGGTGGCGCTCGCCACCCGGGGAGTCGACGCCCTGGACGACTACTTCGCGCGCTATCTGCCGCAGCTGGGGCTCGCGGTGGTGGTGCCGGTGGCGGTGCTCGCGCGCATCGTCACCGAGGACTGGGTCTCGGCCGCCGTCATCGTGGTGACGCTGCCGCTGATCCCGATGTTCATGGCGCTCATCGGCTGGGCCACCCAGTCCCGGATGGACCGTCAGTGGAGCCTGCTGTCCCGGCTGTCGGGCCACTTCCTCGATGTGGTCGCCGGACTGCCGACGCTCAAGGTCTTCGGCCGGGCCAAGGCGCAGGCCGAGTCGATCCGTACGATCACCACGCAGTACCGGCAGGCCACCCTGCGCACCCTGCGGATCGCCTTCCTGTCGTCCTTCGCGCTGGAGCTGCTTTCGACGCTGTCGGTGGCGCTGGTAGCGGTCGGTATCGGAATGCGGCTCGTCCACGGGGAACTGGATCTGTACACCGGCCTGGTGGTGCTGGTCCTCGCGCCCGAGGCATATCTGCCGATCCGGCAGGTGGGCGCCCAGTACCACGCGGCGGCCGAGGGGCTCGCCGCTGCCGAGGAGATCTTCACGGTCCTGGAGACCGAGCCGCCGGCACGCGGTACGGGCGCGGTGCCCGGCGCGCCGAGGCTGGAGCTGACCGGGGTGACGGTCCGCCACCAGGGCCGTACGGAGCCCTCGCTCGACGCCGCCACCCTGACGGTCGAACCGGGCGAGACGGTCGCCCTGGTCGGCCCGAGCGGCGTGGGCAAGTCCACGCTGCTCCAGGTGCTGCTCGGGTTCGCCGTGCCCGACGAGGGCCGGGTACGGGTGGACGGCCGGGAGCTGGCCTCCCTCGACTCGGACCGCTGGCACGAGCGGATCGCCTGGGTGCCGCAGCACCCCCATCTCTTCGCCGGGACCATCGCCGAGAACGTACGGCTGGCCAGGCCGGACGCCGAGGCGGCGGCGGTGTGGGACGCGCTGCGCGACGCGGGCGCGGCCGACTTCGTGGCCGCGCTCCCCCGGGGCCTCGACACCGCGCTCGGCGAGGACGGCGCCGGGCTCTCGGCCGGCCAGCGCCAGCGGCTCGCGCTGGCCCGGGCCTTCCTCGCCGACCGGCCGGTGCTGCTCCTCGACGAGCCCACGGCCGCGCTGGACGGGGAGACGGAGGAGGGCATCGTCGACGCCGTACGGCGCCTGGCGGTCGGCCGCACCGTCCTGCTCGTCGTCCACCGGCCGGCGCTGCTCGCGGTGGCGGACCGGGTGGTGGAGCTGTCGCCGCGGGCGGTACGGGCGGCACAGCCGGCACGGGAGACCGGCGACGGGCCGCCGGTGCCGTCGGCGCCCGGCCCGCGCGAGCCGGACGCCGGCTTCGGCGCGTACGACGTCCCCGTGCACGACGATCCCGCGCACGACGGGTTCGCGGTGTCCGGGAAGCCCCTCGCGCGGATGCGGGCCGCCGCCGGGGCGCTGCGGGGCCGTTTCCTGCTTGCCCTGCTCCTCGGAAGCTGCGCCCTGGGCTCCGCCGTCGGGCTCATGGCGGTGTCCGGCTGGCTCATCTCGCGCGCGTCGGAGCAGCCGCCCGTGCTCTATCTGATGGTCGCGGTGACGGCGACCCGCGCCTTCGGCATCGGCCGCGCCGTCTTCCGCTACGCCGAGCGCGTCGTGTCCCACGACGCCGTGCTCAGGATGCTCGCCGACCTCAGGGTCTCCGTGTACCGGCGGCTGGAGCGCGTCGCCCCCGCCGGGCTGCGCGAGACCCGGCGCGGGGATCTGCTGTCCCGGCTCGTCGCCGATGTGGACGAGCTCCAGGACTACTGGCTCAGGTGGCTGCTGCCCGTCGGCAGCGCCCTGCTCGTCGGCGCGGGCACCGTCGTATTCACCGCGTGGCTGCTGCCAGAGGCGGGCGCAGTCCTGGCCGCCGGGCTGCTCGCCGCCGGGGTGGGCGTACCGCTGCTGAGCGCGGCGGTCACCCGCCGCAGCGAGCGGCGGCTGGCACCGGCGCGCGGGCTGCTGGCCACCCGGGTCACCGATCTGCTCGCCGGCACGGCCGAGTTGACCGTCGCGGGTGCGCTCAGGGGCCGGCTGGAGCAGGTGCGGCGGGCCGACGGGGCGCTCACGGCCATCGCGTCGCGCGGTGCGAGCGGCAACGCGCTGGGCAGTGGCCTCTCGGCCCTGATCTGCGGACTCACCGTGGCCGCCGCCGCGTTCGTCGCGATCCCCGCCGTCGGCGACGGGCGGCTGGCGGGCGTCGAGCTGGCCGTGATCGTACTGACGCCGCTCGCCGCGTTCGAGGCCGTGGCCGGGCTGCCCCTCGCCGTACGCCACCGCCAGCGGGCCGCGCGCGGCGCCGAGCGGGTGCACGAGGTGCTGGACGCTCCCGTGCCCGTACAGGAGCCGGCGGAGCCCGCCGCGGCCCCCGTGTCGCCGTTCCCGCTGGAGGTACGCGGACTGACCGCGCGCTACCCGGGGCAGCGGCGGGACGCGCTCAGCGGGCTCGACCTGACGCTGACCGAGGGGAAGCGTGTCGCTGTCGTCGGCCCCTCGGGGGCGGGCAAGACCACGCTCGCCCAGGTCCTGCTGCGCTTCCTGGACGCGCGCGCGGGCGAGTGCAGCCTCGGCGGTACGGAGCTGGCCGCGCTCGACGGGGACACGGTCAGGCGTTTTGTCGGGCTGTGCGCCCAGGACGCGTACCTCTTCGACAGCTCCGTACGGGAGAACCTGCGGCTCGCCCGTACGGACGCGTCCGACGACGCGCTGCGCGACGCCCTGCGCCGGGCCCGGCTGCTCGACTGGGTGGACGCCCTGCCCGACGGTCTCGACACCCTCGTCGGCGAGCACGGCGCCCGGCTCTCCGGCGGGCAGCGGCAGCGTCTGGCGCTGGCCCGCGCGCTGCTCGCGGACTTCCCCGTACTGGTCCTCGACGAGCCCGCCGAGCATCTGGACCTGGCGACGGCGGACGCCCTGACCGCCGATCTGCTGGCCGCGACCGAAGGGCGGACGACGCTGCTCATCACCCACCGGCTGCGGGGTCTCGACACCGTCGACGAGGTGATCGTGCTCGACGGGGGCCGCTGCGTACAGCGTGGTCCGTACGCCGAACTGGCCGCCGGGGAAGGGCCGCTGCGGCGGATGCTGGAGCGGGAACGGGCCGGGGATCTGCTCGGCGATCAGAAGTCGACTTTCCCCATCAAATAGGACTTACTAGGCTCTTGGGTATGAAAGTGCCCGAGCCTCTGGATCCCCTCGAAGCAGCCACCCGCGCGGCCGGCAGTCTGGAGGGCCTGTCCGCCGAGACCACCGCTCGGGTGCCGCAGCTGCTGGAAGCGATGTGCTCCGTCGGCGCGGGGCTCGGGCTGCACGCCACGCTCGACCGGATCTGCGGGACCGCGGCCGAACTCATCGGGGCGCGGTACGCCGCGATCGGCATCCTCGACGAGACGGGCGAGCGCCTCGCCGACTTCGTCGCGTACGGGGCCGGGGAGGACATGGCCCGGCGGATCGGGCGCCGGCCCGACGGGCACAGCGGGCTTCTCGGCGCCCTGATGCGGCATCCGGACCCGATCCGGCTCGCCGATCTGACGGCGGACCCGCGCGCCGTCGGATTCCCGCGGGGCCATCCGCCGATGCGGAGCTTCCTCGGCGTTCCCGTCCGCGTACAGGGCGAGACCGTCGGCAACTTCTATCTGACGGAGAAGAAGCCGGGCGGCGGGGACCCGCACGGTGCCGGGACGGGTGGTGCGGGCAGTGCGGGCAGTGCTGGCAGTGCTGGCAGTGCTGGCAGTGCGTGGGACGAATTCAGCGACCATGACCTGCGGATGCTGCGCGTCCTGGCCAACGAGGCCGGCACCGCAATCGGCAACGCCCGGCTGTACGAGGCCGCCCGGCAGCGCGAGCGGTGGATCGACGGCTCGGTCGCCGTCACCACCGCCCTGCTCTCCGGCAGCGGTGACGACGAGGGCGACGCGCTCACCGTCGTCGCCGAACAAGCCCGCAGACTGGCGGATTCCGCGGTCGGGGTGGTGCTGCTGCGCACCCCGGAGGGCGGGCTGGAGATCGTGGCCGTCTCCGCCGAGCATCCCGCCGCCCGGCCGGGCGACATCATCCAGGCCGACAACCCCGTTGCCGTGACCCTCCTGGCCGGCGAACCCGTCTTCGTGGACGACTTTCCCACCGACCCCCGGATGACGAACGCGCTGGCCACCGGGTTCGGCCCCAGCATGCTGCTGCCGCTGCGCACGGACGGCCGGGTGCTCGGCGCGCTCGTCACGCCCCGGCTGCGCGGCGCGCGCCGCTTCGGCGAGCGCGAACGGCTCCTTGCCACCCAGTTCGCCTCGCAGGCGGCGCTGGCGCTGATGATGGCCGAGGCCCAGCGCGACCGCGAGCGGCTGGCCGTGCTGGAGGACCGCGACCGGATCGCCCGCGATCTCCACGACATCGTCATCCAGCGGCTGTTCGCGACCGGGCTGATGCTGGAGACCGCCCACCGAGGCGCGGTCGCGCCCGAGGTCCACCAGGGCATCGATCAGGCGGTCGAGGCCCTCGACGTGACCATCCAGGAGATCCGTACGGCCATCTTCGCGCTCCAGCAGGGTTCGGCCGAGGCGCCGGCCGGGCTGCGCACCCGGGTCCTGCGGGAGATCAACATGGCCGCGGTGCCGCTGGGCTTCAAACCGGGCCACCGCTTTGTCGGCCCGGTCGACGCCGCCGTGGGGGAGCTCGTCGGGAAGAACCTGATCGCCGCGCTCCGGGAGGCACTCTCGAACGCCTTCCGGCACGCGCGCGCCACCCGTATCGAGGTCGTGGTGGATGTCACCGTACGGCTGCCCGACGGCAGGGGCGCGGTGCGGCTGTCGGTCGCCGACGACGGGGTGGGCATTCCGGCGGGCGGCAGGCGCAGCGGACTGCGCAATCTGGTGCGGCGGGCGGAGTCGCTGGGCGGGTCGAGCAGGTGCGAGAGCGGGCTCGGGCCGGTGCCGGCGGAAGGTTCGGCGGGCCCGGCCGACGCACTGGGCGGCGGTACGAGGGTGATCTGGGAAGCCCCGCTGTGACGACGTGTCGCGAGGCTTCCCGGGCTCCCCGTTACCGCTATCGCTGCTGCTATCGCCGCTGCTGCCGCGCCAGGATCTCCTCGATGACGACCGCCACGCCGTCCTCGTTGTTGGTGACCGTACGGCCGGAGGCGGCGGCCAGTACGTCCGGGTGCGCGTTGCCCATGGCGTAGGAGGTGCCGGCCCAGGTCAGCATCTCCAGATCGTTCGGCATGTCGCCGAAGGCGACGACCTCGTCGGAGGAGATGCCGCGCTCGGCGCAGCAGAGGGCGAGCGTGCTGGCCTTGCTCACGCCCGTGCCGCTGATCTCCAGCAGCGCGGACGGGCTGGAGCGGGTGATGTTGGCGCGGTCGCCCGCCGCCGTACGGGCCAGGGCGAGGAAGCCGTCGGGGGTGAGGTCGGTGTGGTGCGCGAGCAGCTTCAGCACGGGGACGGCGTCCACGGCGTCTGCGGCGTCCGCAGCGCCCGCGTACGCGTCCGGGCCGCTCGCCCGCAGCAGCTCCTCCGCGGTGCCCAGGCTCACGGCCGGGTCTTCGGCGAAGCGCGGGTACTGCGGCTCGTAGTGGATGCCGGTGGCCGTCTCGACCGCGAACGTCGTCCCGGGCGCGGCGTCGCGCAGCGCCCGTACGACGTCCAGCGCGACCGTACGGTCCAGCGGGCGGCTCCTGAGCAGCTTGCCGTCGGAGTGCAGATCGACCACGGCCGCGCCGTTGGCGCAGATCGCCATGCCGTGACCGTGTACGTAGTCGCTGACGATGTCCATCCAGCGGGCCGGCCGGCCGGTGACGAAGAAGACCTCGATCCCGGCCTCCTCGGCGGCGGTGAGCGCCTTGACCGTACGTTCCGAGACGGACTTGTCGTCGTGCAGCAGGGTGCCGTCCAGATCGGTGGCGATCAGCCGCGGCCGGGCGGGGAGCGGGGAGTCGTCGTCGGACGGGGTCTGAGATCCACGGGGCAGGGTCACGGACTCATTCTCGCGCACGGATCCGCACGGGCGTGCGGAGGGGCGCACATCTGAGTGGGCGTCGGGTGTGATGCCTCCCGGCGCCCACCGCGCGGGGGATCGGGCGCGCTCAGGACTCCGGTGTGCCGCTGAGGGCGACCACGGCGAAGGTCGCGCCCTGGGGGTCCTGGACGATGGCCAGCCTGCCGACCTTCTCCATGTCGAAGGGCGGCACCAGCAGCGAACCGCCGGCCCGGACGAGAGCGTCCACCGTGCTGTCCGTGTCGTCCACGGCGAAGTTGACGAGCCAGTGCGGCGGGACGCCCTCGGGCAGGTTCTCCATGCCCTGGAGGCTGCCGACCGTACGCCCCTTGACCTGGAAGCCGGTGAACCCCGGCATGCCGGGCATCGGTCCTGCCTCCAGGCCCAGCGCGGCGCGGTAGAAGGTGCCCGCGGCCTTCGGGTCCGAGGTGCTGAGCTGGTTCCAGACCAGCGCGCCGGGCTCGTTGACGATCTGGGCGCCGGGGAAGTCCAGCGGCTGCCACACCCCGAAGAACGCGCCCTGGGGGTCGGTGGCGATCAGCATGCGGCCGATCGTGCCGACGTCCATGGCGGGGGAGATCACCGAGCCGCCGTTCGCGCTGATCGCGCTCTGGGTGGCGGTGGCGTCCGCGCTGGAGAAGTACGTACTCCAGTGGGGTGGCGGCGGGGGCTCGGCGCCTTCCGGGGCCATCGCCTTCATGATCCCGGCGACGGGCTTGCCCCTCAAGGTGCACGTCGAGTAGCCACCGAACTCGTCGGGGCCGATCTCGCCCTGCCAGCCGAACAGATCCCGGTAGAAGTCCAGGGCGGCCTGCTGGTCGGGGACCATCAGATCGACCCAGCAGGGCGTGCCGGGCTCGTACGGGGTGGTGACCTCAGGCATCTCGCGTCTCCAAGCTGTGGTCTGCGGCGGGCCGGGGCGTGCGCCCGCGCCGGTGGGCTCCCCCTCGACCACCTTGCTCGCGCCGCGCCGATCCCGCATCCGGCGATCTCGCATCCGCCGGTCCCGCATCGACCGGTCCCGGCCGTCGACATCGATACCGTCGACATTGATACGGCCGAGCTGTGGACCGCAGCTCGGCGACGAGACGATCCGGGCGGCGCGCGGGGTGCCGCTGCCCGCCGTAAGCGCCGCGCGCAGGCGTGCCGCCTGGGTACGGCTGTGGTGCGGGTGTGGCGCGGGTGGTCCTCCTCGGGGTACACGAGGCCGCTCGGCCGGGGCGCCATGTCGGTCAGCACCAGGCCCGGAGCGTCGTCCAGGCGGTCCAGGATCCGCATCAGGGTCGGGCTGACGTGTTCGGAGTGCTGGAAGCGGGCCGGGCGTTGTGGCCGATGAGGCCGAAGACGTGGTCGCGTTCGTCCAGCGTCAGCCGCAGTGCCCGGGCGAGGGCGGCGGCGGTCTGCACGGACGGCTGCGGGTCGCGCTGCTGCTCCAGACGGGCGTACGTAGTCGGTGGACATGACGGCGAGAGCGGCGGCCTCCTCGCGGCGCGGTCCCTGGGCGCGTCTGCGCGGACCCTAGACCAGCCCGCCGTCGTCGAGCCCGGCGAACTCGACGCCGCCGGGCAGGCGTACGGCCTCGCCGTCCCCGCCGGGACGGTCAGCGGCATCGGTGTCGCCGGACTCACCCCGGGCGGCGGCATCGGCCATCTGGTGCGCCGCTACGGGCCACCGGCGACATCCTGCCGGCCTGCGAGACGGTCACCGTGGACGGGCGCAAGGTCCGCGTCGGCGAGGCCGAGAACCCCGAGCCGTTCTGGGCGCTGCGCGGCGGTGGCGGGAACTTCGGGTGTCACCGCGTTCGAGTACCGCTACCGCGCGCACCCGGTCGGGCCCGATGGTGTCGCCGGACAGCTGATCTTCCCGTTCGGCCAGGCCGCCGACGTACTCGCCAAGCTGCCCGCGCGGATGGCCACCGCGCCCCGGGAGCTGGGCCTGCCGACCGCGATCGCCTCCGCGCGGCCAAGGCCGCCCGGGACCCGGACAACCTGCTCCGCTTCCACAAGAACATCGCTCCAGCCAGCGCCGGCTGACCCGGCCGGTCGACCGGTACGGCACGACGGGCACCGACTCCGCCTGACGGCGGGGGCAGGGGCAGGGGCAGGCGGTTCACCTGAGCTGGGCAGGGGCCTCCGTGACGATCTTCTCGAAGACCGCCTCATCGGCGGCGAAGTCGGAGCCGGGAATCGGCCAGTGGACGACGATCTCCGTGATGCCGACATCCCGGTGCCGGCCGGCGAAGTCCACGAAGGCGTCGACCGATTCCAGCGGCCGGCCGCGGTCCGGGGTGAAGCCGGTGAGCAGGATCTTGTCGAGCTCGGCGACATCCCGGCCCAGCTCCGCGCACGCCTTGCCGAGCCGGTCGACCTGTCCGCGGATGGCCTCGGCCGACTGCTCGGGAGTGCCCTCCTCGAACAGCTTCGGGTCGCCGGTTGTCACCCACGCCCGGCCGTGGCGCGCGGCCAGCTTCAGCCCGCGCGGGCCGGTGGCGGCGACGGCGAAGGGCAGCCGGGGGCGCTGGACGCAGCCGGGCAGGTTGCGGGCCTCTTCGGCGGAGTAGTGGGTGCCGATGTGGCTCACCGAGTCCTCTGTGAGCAGTCGGTCGAGAAGGGAGAGGAACTCGCCGAACCGGTCAGCCCGCTCGCGCGGCGTCCAGGCCTCCTGGCCGAGGACGGTGGCGTCGAAGCCGCTGCCGCCGGCGCCGATGCCCAGGGTGATCCGGCCCCCGGAGATGTCGTCCAGGGAGATCAGCTCCTTGGCCAGGGGCACCGGGTGCCGGAAGTTCGGCGAGGTCACGAGGGTGCCAAGGCGCAGGTGCTCCGTGGCGGTCGCGGCGGCGGTGAGGGTGGGCAGCGCGCCGTACCAGGGGCCGTCGCGGAAGGTCCGCCAGGACAGGTGGTCGTAGGTGTACGCGGCGTGGAAACCCAGCTCCTCGGCACGCTGCCAGCGCTCACGGCCCCCCTTGTGCCAGGGGTCGATGGGGAGGATCACGGTGCTCAGGCGCAGGGTCATGACCACGAGCCTACGTGCGGCCCGGGCGGTGACGTCTCAGGCGCCGGCGAAGCGCAGGTACCGCGCGGGTACGGAGTCGGTGAGCCAGACGCCGTTCGCGCTGACCCGGAAGATCAGCCCCTCCCGGTGCATCCCCGCCGCGTCCACCGGGAGGACGACGGGCCGGCCGCGGCGGGCGCCGACCCGGGTGGCGGTCTCGCGGTCGGCGGAGAGATGGACGTGGTGGCGGCGCATGGGACGGAGGCCCTCGGCGCGGATGGCGGCCAGGTTGCCGGCGACGGTCCCGTGGTAGAGGTACGCGGGCGGTGTCGCGGGAGCCAGGTCCAGATCCACCGTGACGGTGTGCCCCTGGTTGGCGCGGATCCGGTCGCCGTCGATGGTGAAGCGCTGTTTGTCGTTGACGGCCACCACATGATCGAGCTCGGCGCGGGTCAGGCGGAAGTGGTGCGCGGTGGTGGCGCGGAGCAGGTCGTCGATCGCCACCCAGCCGTTCGCGTCGAGGGTGATGCCGAGGCGTTCTGGCTGGTGGCGCAGATGTTTCGAGAGGTATTTCGATACCTTGACGGTGCGTCTCTCATCGGATTCTCCAGTCATCCGATCAGCGTGCCGGTGAGGCGTCCCCGGCCGCCACTTTTTTTCGATCCGGTTCTCTACTCCATGTTTGATCCACAGCCAACTCGGTTTATCCACAGGCTATTTGCTGGATCTGTGGACAAGTGGGCTCAGGGTTAAGGCTTTTGGGTAATGTGCCCGTTGTGTCGGTGGGTCCGGCAGGGCTCCACGGCGGCTCCGTCGGCGGCCGGCCCGGCGTACTCATCCCTTACGTGGCCCTTACGGGTCCCTACATCTGGAGGCTGACACGGATACAACCTCCTGGTCTGACGACCGGTGTGGCCCGTACCACTACCTTCGAAACGTGACTGTGATCGCGACCGAAAGCCTGAGTATGCGGTTCCCTCGGGTAACCGCGCTTGACCGGCTCTCCTTGGACATCGGCCCCGGTGTGACCGGGCTGGTGGGCGCCAATGGGGCCGGCAAGTCGACCATGATCAAGATCCTGCTGGGTCTGACCCCCGCCACGGAAGGCCGGGCCGAGGTGCTCGGGCTCGACGTCGCTACCAGCGGCGCCGCCATCCGTGAGCGCGTCGGGTACATGCCCGAGCACGACTGCCTGCCGCCGGACGTCTCGGCCACCGAGTTCGTCGTACACATGGCGCGCATGTCCGGACTCCCCGCCACGGCCGCCCGCGAGCGGACCGCCGACACCCTGCGCCACGTCGGCCTGTACGAGGAGCGGTACCGCCCCATCGGCGGCTACTCGACCGGTATGAAGCAGCGCGTCAAGCTCGCCCAGGCGCTGGTCCACGACCCCCAGCTGGTGCTGCTGGACGAGCCGACCAACGGCCTCGACCCCGTCGGCCGCGACGAGATGCTCGGCCTCATCCGCCGCGTCCACACCGACTTCGGCATCTCCGTGCTGGTCACCTCGCACCTGCTCGGCGAGCTGGAGCGCACCTGCGACCACGTCGTCGTCATCGACGGCGGAACCCTGCTGCGCTCCAGCTCCACCAGCGACTTCACCCGGACCACCACGACCCTCGCGGTCGAGGTCACCGACACGGACACGCACCCCGACGGTACGAAGGCGCTGCGCGAGGCCCTCACGGCGGCCGGCGTCACGCTCCAGGCGGGTACGGAGCAGGGCCTGCCGGGCGCGGGCCACATCCTCCTGGTCGAGGCCAAGGGCGAGGACACGCTCGACACCGTCCGCGACACCGTGGCCGGCCTGGGCCTCGGGCTCGTACGGATGGAACAGCGCCGCCACCACATCGCGGAGGTCTTCCGCCCGAACCAGGCCGACCAGGCCGAGCCGGCCGACCACGCCGAGCCGGCCGAGACCGCCGCCACCACCACCGCCGAGCCGGCCGCCACCGCCGCGACGGACCACGCACCGCAGCCGACGGGAGGCGCCCGCGATGAGCACTGAGATCCAGCCGGGCACGAAGACGACCATGGGCAGCGGCGCCGGCAGCGGCGCGGGTTCCACCCGTATCCACAACATCGGGTACCGCAATTACGAAGGAGCGCGCCTCGGCCGCGCCTACGCCCGCCGCTCCCTCTACTCGCAGTCCCTGCGCGGGTCGTACGGACTCGGCCGCTCGGCCAAGTCCAAGGTCCTGCCGATGATCCTCTTCGCGGTGATGTGCCTGCCCGCGGCGATCATCGTCGCGGTCGCCGTCTCGACCGACCTCAAGAGCCTGCCGCTCGACTACACGCGCTACGCGATCTTCACCCAGGCGGTCATCGGCCTCTATCTCGCTTCGCAGGCGCCCCAGAGCGTCTCCCGCGACCTGCGCTTCAAGACCGTCCCGCTCTACTTCTCGCGGCCGATCGAACGCGTCGACTACGTCCTCGCGAAGTACGGAGCGATGGCCTCCGCCCTCTTCGTACTGACCGCGGCGCCCCTCGTGATCCTCTACGTCGGCTCGCTGCTGGCCAAGATGGACTTCGTCGACCAGACCAAGGGATTCGGGCAGGGACTGGTGTCGGTCGCGGTGCTCTCCCTGCTCTTCGGCGGGCTCGGCCTGGTGATGGCCGCGCTCACCCCGCGCCGCGGCTTCGGCGTCGCGGCCGTGATCGCCACGCTGACCATCTCGTACGGCGCGGTCTCCACCGTCCAGCTGATCGCCTGGTCCGCGGGCTCGCCCGAGGTCGTCAAGTGGCTCGGTCTCTTCTCGCCGATCACCCTGATCGACGGCTTCCAGAGCGCGTTCCTGGGCGCCGGATCGTCCTTCCCGGGCGAGGCGGGCCCCTCGGCCGCCGCGGGCGTTGTCTATCTGCTGGTCATTCTCGCGCTGATCGCCGGCTCGTACGCCGTTCTGATGCGCCGCTACCGGAAGGTCGGGCTGTGACCACCATCCATATCGATCACACCTCGCGCTGGTTCGGCAATGTGGTGGCCGTCAACGACGTCTCCATGGAAGTGGGCCCGGGCGTCACCGGACTGCTCGGCCCGAACGGTGCGGGCAAGTCCACGCTGATCAACATGATGGCCGGATTCCTTGCCCCCTCCACGGGCACCGTCACCCTCGACGGAGAGCCGATCTGGCGCAACGAGTCCGTCTACCGGCAGCTCGGCATCGTGCCGGAGCGGGAGTCGATGTACGACTTCCTCACCGGCTTCGAGTTCGTCGTCGCCAACGCCGAACTGCACGGACTCGGCAAGAAGGCGGCGCGGGCGGCGCTCGCCACCGTCGAGATGGAGTACGCGCAGGACCGCCGGATCGCGACGTACAGCAAGGGCATGCGCCAGCGCGTGAAGATGGCCTCCGCGCTGGTCCACGAGCCGTCCGTACTGCTGCTGGACGAGCCGTTCAACGGCATGGACCCGCGGCAGCGCATGCAGCTGATGGAGCTGCTGCGGCGGATGGGCGACGAGGGCCGCACCGTGCTGTTCTCCTCGCACATCCTGGAGGAGGTCGAGCAGCTCGCCTCGCACATCGAGGTGATCGTGGCAGGCCGGCACGCCGCCTCGGGTGACTTCCGCAAGATCCGCCGCCTGATGACGGACCGGCCGCACCGCTATCTCGTACGGTCCAGCGACGACCGCGTGCTCGCCGCCGCGCTGATCGCCGACCCGTCGACGGCCGGCATCGAGGTCGATCTCGTGGAGGGCGGGCTGCGGGTGCAGGCGATCGATTTCGGCCGTTTCACCGAGCTGCTGCCGCGTGTCGCCCGTGAGCACTCCATCCGGCTGCTCACCGTCTCGCCCTCCGACGAATCCCTCGAATCGGTCTTCTCCTATCTCGTAGCGGCCTGAGCGGCCTGAAAGGAGCTGTGACGTCATGTACAACCCCACAGTCGCCCGGCTCACCCAGCGGGCCCTGCTCGGCAGGCGCCGGGCCGCGATCCTCTTCGTACTGCCCGCTCTGCTGATCATGATCTCGGTGGCCGTCCGCGTCTTCAACGGCGTGGACGACCAGGTCGCGTCCGACGTGCTGGGCGGCTTCGCGCTGGCCACGATGGTGCCGCTGATCGGTGTGATCGCGGGTACGGGGGCGATCGGGCCCGAGATCGACGACGGCTCGATCGTCTATCTGCTCTCCAAGCCCGTGAAGCGGTCGTCGATCATCTTCACCAAGCTGATCGTGGCGATCGCCGTGACCATGGCGTTCTCCGCCGTCCCCACCTTCATCGCCGGGTGGATCCTCAACGGCAACGGCCAGCAGATCGCGATCGCCTACACGGTCGCGGCGCTCGTCGCCTCGATCGCGTACAGCGCGCTGTTCCTGCTGCTCGGCACGGTCAGCCGCCACGCGGTCGTCATCGGCCTGGTCTACGCGCTGGTCTGGGAGACGTTCTTCGGCAGCCTGGTGGCCGGCGCGCGGACGCTCAGCGTCCAGCAGTGGTCGCTGGCGCTCGCCAAGAAGATCGGCGGCGACGGCATCATCACGTCGGACGTGACGCTGCCGCTGGCGGTGATCCTGCTGGCCGGGGTGACGGTGGCGGCGACCTGGTACGCGGGTCAGAAGCTGCGGACGCTGAAGCTCGCGGGCGAGGAGTGAGCGGACCATCCGCTGTCCGATCGGCAACCCCCGTCCGATGGGCGGGGGTTGCCGCGTAACTGTAGGGTTATCGGTTCGTTTGTCAGGGTGCGTGGAGGCAACTGGAGTTCGTTACGTCGAGTGTTCGTGAATCTGGGGATTGCCGGTGCCGGATCGAGAGCCGCACCGGTCATTGAGTGAGTAGCCACCGTGAGCCGACCTCCACCCCTGATGCCCGGGGAGAGGGCTGACCGTCGTTATTGGTTCGGCTTCGCGGAAAGAGAAGGCATTCACATGCCACCTGAAGGTGCTCTGCTCGAATCGCGCACGATGCGCGACAGCGTCATGGAGCGGGTCGAGACGCTCGACAAGATCAAGGCCCTGGCGATGCTTCCGGACGGCATCCATGTCCGTACGGAGGACGTGGCGCGGTACTTCGAAGTATCCACAGGCGTCATCAGGCAGTTGACAGCGCGGCATCGTGCGGAGCTGCGCGAGAACGGGATGCAGGTGCTGCGAGGCTCTGACCTGCGACGCTTTCATAGTGACATGTTGTCACTATGGGGCGGGGGCAAGGGTGAAAGTTATCCACAGGCCGCCACCCAGCTCACCCTCTACGGCCGCCGCGCCGTGCTCAACATCGCGATGCTCCTGCGCGACAGCGACATCGCGCGCCGCGTCCGTACGTATCTCCTCGACGCCGAGGAGGGCCGGCGCGAGGCGTACGCGTCCCTCGACCGGCGCGTGACGCAGATCGAGTCCTGCCTCGGCGGGGTCGGGCTCGCGCTCCAGGAGCTGGGGCCCGTCCTGAACCGGATGTCGCAGCGGCTCGACAGCCTGGACCGGCGGCTCGACGCCACCAACCAGGTGGTCGCGGCCCTCAGCAACCGGCTGTGCGACATGTCCGTCAGGATCGACCGGGTGGACGCGAAGGTCGATGACCTCGCCCGTCAGGTGAGGGATCTGCGCCGCGGCCGTAAGCACCGCTGATCCGTGCGGTCGTAAGCACCGCTGATCCGTGCCGCAGGCCCGCGTCCGTCTCTCCGGGGGCGTACGCGGGCCGTTGGGCGGATATTCGGTGGCGCCGGGCCGTGGCCGGGGGCACAGTTGCGCTGTGTGCGGGACACGCTCCGCGCACACCACAGACCGGGAGCGGAACACGGCGATGACCGGCAGTCCGAGTCCGTCGAGTTCCGAGCAGGGCGGCACCCGCGCGGGCACCGGAGTAGCCATCACCGCTCCGAGTGCCGCCGGCACGCTGTCCCGGGGGTGGCCGCTTCGAGCGCGCATCCGCGCGGGCCACCCCTCCCGGACCCCTACCCGAGCAGCAGTTTCTCCAGCACCACGGCGATGCCGTCGTCCTCGTTCGACGCCGTGACCTCGTCCGCGACGGCCTTCAGCTCGTCGTGCGCGTTCGCCATCGCCACGCCGTACCCGGCCCAGCCGAACATCGGTATGTCGTTCGGCATGTCCCCGAACGCGATCGTGTCCGCCGCCTTGACGCCGAGGCGCCGCGCGGCAAGTGACAGGCCCGTGGCCTTGGTCAGGCCCAGCGGGAGGATCTCCACCACGCCCGCGCCCGCCATCACCACGTCCACCAGCCCGCCGACCGCGGCCCGCGCCGCCAGGGCCAGCGCGTCGTCGTCCAGCTCCGGGTGCTGGATGTAGATCTTGTTGAGCGGCGCCGACCACAGCTCCGCCGGATCGTCCACGGCCACGGCCGGAAGCGCGCCGCCCTGCGTCCGGTAGCCGGGGCCGATCAGCACCTCACCGTCGAGCCCGTCCCGGCTCACGGCCAGCGCCGGCGCGCCGATCTCCGCTTCGATCCTGGCGAGCGCGACCTTGGCCAGCTGCCGGTCGAGGGTCAGCGACGTCAGCAGTCTGTGCTCACCCGCGTGGTAAACCTGCGCCCCTTGGCCGCACACCGCCAGGCCCTCGTACCCCAGATCGTCCAGTATGTGCCGGGTCCAGGGCACGGCCCGCCCCGTGACGATGATGTGCGCGGCGCCCGCCGCGGTCACCGCCGCGAGGGCCTCGCGCGTACGGCCGGAGACCGTGCTGTCCTCGCGCAGCAGTGTGCCGTCGAGGTCCGTCGCGACGAGTCGGTACGGGAACGGCGATTCCGAGGACGGGAACGGCGGCTCCGGGGACGCGGGCGCGGTCGCGGGCGTGGCGGGGTCGGTGCTCACTTGGCGACCGGCTCCAGCACCTCACGGCCGCCCAGGTACGGACGGAGCACCTCGGGCACGCGTACCGAACCGTCCGGCAGCTGGTGGTTCTCCAGGATCGCCACGATCGTGCGCGGTACGGCGCAGAGCGTGCCGTTCAGCGTCGACAGCGGCTTGACCTGCTTGCCGTCCCGCATCCGGACCGAGAGCCGGCGGGCCTGGAAGCCGTCGCAGTTGGACGCCGAGGTCAGCTCGCGGTACTTGCCCTGTGTCGGGATCCACGCCTCGCAGTCGAACTTGCGCGAGGCCGAAGCGCCCAGATCACCGGTGGCCACATCGATCACCTGGAAGGGCAGTCCGAGGGAGGTCAGCCACTGCTTCTCCCACTCCAGCAGCCGCTGGTGCTCGGACTGGGCGTCTTCCGGGTTGACGTACGAGAACATCTCGACCTTGTCGAACTGGTGCACCCGGAAGATGCCCCGGGTGTCCTTGCCGTACGTACCGGCCTCGCGGCGGAAGCACGGCGAGAAGCCCGCGTACCGCAGCGGCAGCTTGTCGGCGTCGATGATCTCGTCCATGTGATACGCGGCGAGCGGGACCTCCGACGTACCGACCAGGTAGTAGTCGTCCTTCTCCAGGTGGTACACGTTCTCCGCGGCCTGGCCCAGGAACCCCGTACCCTCCATGGCGCGCGGGCGGACCAGCGCCGGTGTGAGCATGGGGATGAAGCCGGCCTCGGTGGACTGCGCGATCGCCGCGTTGACCAGAGCCAGCTCCAGGAGCGCGCCGACGCCCGTCAGATAGTAGAAGCGCGAGCCGGAGACCTTGGCGCCGCGCTCGACGTCGATGGCGCCCAGCGCCTCGCCCAGCTCCAGGTGGTCCTTGGGCTCGAAGCCCTCGGCCGCGAAGTCGCGGATCGTGCCGTGCGTCTCCAGGACGACGAAGTCCTCCTCGCCGCCGACCGGGACGTCGGGGTGGACGACATTGCCGAGCTGGAGGAGCAGCTGCCTGGCCTCTTCGTCGGCCTCGTGCTGCTCGGCGTCGGCCGCCTTGACGTCGGCCTTCAGCTGCTCCGCCTTCTTGAGCAGCTCCGCCCTCTCCTCGGCGGTCGCCTTGGGGATCAGTTTGCCGAGCGATTTCTGTTCCGAGCGCAGTTCGTCGAAGCGGACGCCGGACGACCTGCGCCGCTCGTCGGCGGAGAGCAGGGCGTCGACGAGCGCGACGTCCTCTCCACGGGCGCGCTGGGAGGCGCGAACACGGTCGGGGTCCTCACGGAGCAGGCGAAGGTCAATCACCCCACCAGGCTACCGGTGTGCGCCGACACCACCCCACTCGATATCGGCAGGCGCGCCTCTTTGTCCCAATTGAGGCAATTGTGGAAGGTGGTGCGGAATCCCGGAAGGGTCCTCGGAGTTCGCCCGCCGTTCGTCAATAAAGTGGGCGCAATTCCCCGGAATGAGGCAGTCCAGTGCTGCCGCCTTGACTCACGCCCCTTGCGTGGGGCGGGACTTGGGGTGCGCGTGGCGGTTCGTTGTCCACAGAGGGGGCGTGCTGGGGGAAGTTATCCACAGGCTGTGCGGGAGATCTGTGGATCGCGGAATTGGTTCCCATGAACGCCGGGGGAGGGGTGCGGAATTCCCTTCTTAAACCCACTTCGCGCACTCATTCGGGTGGGAATTACTCGCTCTAACGAGTTGATCACTGGAATTGAGGTGACACGGGGCGGTCCGGTGCCCTGTGGATGGAAGGGGGCGACTGGGCCGATTTGTCGACTGTGTCGGCTGCGGGTGTCGACTTGTCCCCAGGGTGAGGCGCTTGCCTGTGGATAACTTTGACGTACATCCACAGCCTGCCGTCCAGGCTCCGGCCGCGCCCGCGCCCCCCGTCGGCTCAGACGCCCCTGTCGGCTCAGACGCGGCCGTCCTGGACGCGCGCCAGCCACTCCGCCGCCGAGATGAACTCCGCGTCCGAGGTCCCGGGGCGCGGCACCCCTGCCTCCGCCGGGGACACTCCCGCGCGCGGGTACGAACCGAGGAACCGCACCTTGGGGCAGATCCGCTTCAGCCCCATCAGCGCCTCGCCCACACGCCGGTCCGTGATGTGCCCCTCGGCGTCCGCGGCGAAGCAGTAGTTGCCGATGCCCGCACCGGTCGGCCGGGACTGGATCAGCATCAGGTTGACCCCGCGCACCGCGAACTCCTGGAGCAGTTCGAGCAGCGCGCCCGGGTGGTCGTCGCCCAGCCACAGGACCACCGACGTCTTGTCCGCGCCGGTCGGCGCCGACGGGCGCGCGGGCCGGCCCACCAGAACGAACCGCGTCTCCGCGTTCTCCGCGTCATGGATCTCGTTGACCAGCGGCTTCAGCCCGTACCTCGCCGCCGCGAACTCCCCGGCGAAGGCGGCGTCGAACCGGCCCTCCTGTACCAGCCGCGCCCCGTCCGCGTTCGACGCGGCCGACTCCCACAGCGCGTCCGGCAGGTGGGACCGCAGCCAGTTGCGCACCTGCGGCTGGGCCACCGGGTGACCGGTCACCGTCTTGACGTCCGACAGCTCGGTCCCGGGCCGTACCAGCAGGGCGAAGGTGATCGGCAGCAGCACTTCGCGGTAGATCATCAGCTGCTCGCCGGAGGCGAGTTCGTCGAGGGTCGCGGTGACCCCGCCCTCCACCGAGTTCTCGATCGGGACGAACGCCGCGGCGGCCTGCCCGTTCCGTACGGCGTCGAGGGCCGCCGGGACGGACACCATCGGGACCAGTTCCCGCGTGGCGGCTTCCGGGAGCGTACGGAGAGCGGCTTCCGTGAAGGTGCCCTCGGGGCCGAGATACGTATAGCGCATGGCCGACATACGGTCACCTTAATGGGCCGACCGGGGTCACGTTTCCCGCCTCAGGACTCCAGCAGCCGCTGGCCCACGTACTCCCCCTGCCGTGCGCCCCCCGGTACCGCGAACAGCCCGCTCGCCTCGTGGCGGATGAACGCCGACAGCGCGTCCCCGCGGTCGAGCTTGCGCTGTACGGGGACGAAGCCCTTGAGCGGATGGGCCTGCCAGCAGACGAAGAGCAGCCCCGCGTCCGGCGTGCCGTCGCCGCCGATGCCGTCGTGGAAGGAGAAGGGGCGGCGCAGCATGGCGGCGCCGCCGTTCGATTCGGGCTTGGAGATCCGGGCGTGCGCGTTGGCCGCGATGACGGGGCTGCCGTCCGGGCCCAGCTTGTCGAGGTCCATCTCCGTCGTCTCCGTACCGCCGGTGAGCGGGGCGCCGTCGGCCTTGCGGCGGCCGATGACCTGCTCCTGACGGCTGACGGTGAGCCGCTCCCAGTCGTCGAGGAGCATACGGATCCGCCGTACGACCGCGTACGAGCCGTCCGCCATCCACCCGGGCGTACCGGCGGCGGGGGTCGTGGGGACGAAGATCCGGCGGTCGTAGTCGGGTTCCGACGGCTTGGGGTTGCCGGTGCCGTCTATCTGGCCCATCAGATTGCGGCTGGTCATGGGGTGCGGGGTGGCGCCGGGCGAACGGTTGAAGCCGTTCATCTGCCAGCGCACCCGGGCCGCCGAGCCCGCGTCCTTCTGGAGGGTGCGCAGCGCGTGGAAGGCGACGAGCGCGTCGTCGGAGCCGATCTGGATCCAGAGGTCGCCATTGCTGCGGCCGGCGTCGAGATGGTCGTTGGAGAAGGCGGGCAGCGGGTCCAGGGCCTCGGGACGCTGCCCGGTCAGCTCCGTACGGTCGAAGAAGGTACGGCCGAAACCGAAGGTCACGGTGAGGGAGGAGGGGCCGGCGTCCAGCGCGATGCCCGTGTCGTGGCCGGTGTCGTGGCCGGTGGACCCGCCGTCGCCGTTCGTGGCCGGCTCGCCCGCCATCAGCGCCCGCGCCGACGTCGACCAGCGGCGCAGCAGTGCGGCGGCCTCCTTGCGGCCCGCGCCCGGGAGCAGGTCGAAGGCGATCAGATGGCCGCTGGCCTGCACGGGGGTGGTGATGCCGGGCTGGTGGACGCCGTGGAAGGGCAGATAGTCGGTGCCGACGGTGGTCAGCGCGGTCACCGGTTCGGGGCGGCCGGCCGCGTAACCGGTGGCTCCGCCGACCGCTCCGAGCGCGAGCCCGGCGGCTCCCGCGGCTCCGGCGGTGCCGAGTAGCCGCCGCCGCGAGATGACGGGTGCGGGCCGGTCGTCGGAGCGGTCGTCGGCGGCACTGCCGGGCCGGTCGGCGGAGTGGCCGTCGGCGCGGTCGTCGGCGTTCCGTTGTTCGGGGTTCTGTCGGGTGTCGCTCACGGTGGGTCAGCCGATCTTCACGTTCTTGTCGACGGTCGTCTGGTCGATGTCGGAGGTCCGGACCGTCAGCCTGAGCTGCCAGTCGCCCGGCATGGGCAGCAGCACGGGGTCCGCGGTCCAGTGTCCGGCGCCGGTGCGCTCGGGGGTGATCGGCAGCGGGCCGATCTTCTTGTCCAGGAGGGTGAAGGCGACCTTGATCTCGGGAATGTCCAGCGGCTTTCCGTCGGGGCCGTCGATGTAGATCTCCATGACGTTGGCGCCGGGGGAGGCCGGGTCGAGGGTCAGCCGGACGGTGCCCTTGCCCTTCGCGCCACCGGTGTCGAAGGGCGCGGTGAGGCTGACGGGTTCCTTGGTGCCGGGGGCGGCCGTGGACGCGCCGCCGTTACGGCTCGCCTCCTGCTCGGCGGTGCGGCCCGGTTCTGTGGAGGTCAGCACGGTCGTGATGGCGAGGAGGACGACGGCCACCCCGGCCTCCGCCAGCACGGAACGGCGCAGTCCGATCCGCTCGGGATCGGAATCCCGGTTCCGCTTCTGGCGTGTTGTCGCCAATGCGGCTTCCTGGCGGGCGAGCTGGGTAAGTCTGTCACTGTCGGTTACGGAAATCGTGGTCGAGGCGGTCGTTCCGTCACGGTCTGTCGCCTCTTCTTCCCCCTTCAACTCCCCCTTCAACTCCGACTCCGACTTGGACTCCGACCCCGAATCCGACCCCGACTCCGAATCCGACCCCGACCATTCTCCGAGCCGACCGGTCCACCGCCGTGAGAACCAGGCGATGCCGACCATCACGACCACGAGCCCGACCTTGACCAGAAGGAGCTGCCCGTATGACGTTCCCCCGAGCGCCGACCATGATCCGACCTGACGCCAGGACTGGTAGAGCCCGGTCGCGGCGAGCACCACGACGCTGATGAAGGCGGTGCGGGAGAAGCGCCGTACTGCCGCGCTCTCTATGAAGGGTGCCCGGTAGAGAACGACGAGCAGCGCGGTGAGGCCGCCGAGCCAGGTCGCCACGGCGAGCAGATGAAGGACGTCCACCGGCATGGCGAGTCCGGTCTGGATCCCAGTTGAGGCGTGTTCGGCGAGCGCCCAGGTGGCGGCGATCCCGGCGGCGACGACGGTGCCGCCCAGGGTGAGTCCGAAGGTGAGGTCGTTCTTCGCCGTGCCTTCCTCCGCCGCCGTGTTCTCCTCGCCGTCCGTGCGCGTCGCGCTGTCCTCGTTGTCCTCGCGGTTCCTCTCGCTGTCCTCGTGCTTGGTGTACGCGCCGAAGAGGACGGCGATGAACAGTGAGGCGGCGCCGAGCAGCAGCAGCCGGGAGATGAGCGCCGCGCCGGTCTTGGTGGTGAGGACGTCCTGGAGCCCGCCCAGGTCGAACGCGTCGCCCAGGTTGCCGGAGCCGGTGTACGGGGTGCGCAGGAGCAGCATGGCGAGGGTGGCGCCGGTCAGCGCCAGCCAGCCCCCGACCACCAGGCGCTGCAACGGCCGTACGGAGGCGCCGCGCTGCCAGCAGACGAGGATGAAGGCGATACCGCCGACGAGGAGGATGAAGCCGGTGTACGAGACGTAGCGCGCGATGTCGTACAGGGTGCCGACCAGCCCGCCGCCGGCCTTCTGGGCGGGCAGGACGGCGACGGTCTTGGAGGGTGCCCCGATGGAGAAGGTGAAGGCACCGGAGATGGGATGGCTGTCGGCGGAGACGGCCCGCCAGGCGACGGTGTAGGTGCCGTCGGCGAGGCCGGTTTTGAGATCGACGCCGTACCGGACGGCGCCGGCACCGCTCAGGTTGCGGACCTTTCCGGTGTCGACGCGCTTGCTGTCGGGATCGAGGACCCGGATCGAGTCGTCGCCCAGCGAGACCTGTTCGGAGAAGGAGAGGGCGATGTCCTGGGGCGCGGTGGCGACCACCGCCCCGTCCTCGGGGGTGCTGCCGGTCAGCGCGGCATGCGCGGACGCCGTGCCGGAGGACACGGTGAGGACGGTGCCGAGCAGCACCGTGGTGACGAGCAGCAGTCGCACCAGGGCGACGGCTCTGGTGGGGCCGGTAACTCCGAAGCGCGGGGCGGTGGCTGTCATGGTGTCTCTCAGTCCCTCGGTCAGCGTGTGGCCGGGTTGAAGTTGGTCTCCTTCACGGGAAGTTCGACCTTGATGGGGTCGGTCCTCTCGAAGTGCAGCTCGATGCCGACCTCCTGCCCCTGTGCCGGCCGTTCCTTGAGGTTCATGAACATGATGTGGCTGCCACCGCGTTCGAGAACCAGCTCTCCGCCGGCGGGGATGTCGAAGAACTTCACCTCCCGCATGGCCTGGTTCTCGGTCCGGTGGATGGTGACGCTGTCGGAGATGGTGCTGGTGATGGAGGTGAGTCTGTCGGCGGAGCGACCGCTGTTGGTGACGGTGAGGAAGCCGGCCGCCATGTCACTGACGGGCTTCGGCATGTAGGCGCCGCTGACCTTCAGGCTGGGCGCGGCTCCGGAAGAGGAGGAGACGGAGGAGGATGACGAGGAGCAGCCGGTCAACACCAGGACCGCGGCCGCCGCGAGGCTGCCGCAGAGCCCGGGAGAGGAGCGGCGGGTCACGGGTTCTCCCCCTTGATGATCTTCGGCAGGTCCTTGGCGTAGTCGTCCGCGGTGGCGTCCTCGCCGTACAGGACATATCCGGCGTCGGTCTTCGGGGAGAAGGCGATGACCTGGGTGCCGTGCATGGAGACGACGGTGCCGTTCTTCTCCTTCTTGGGGGCGTCGATGCCGATGCCGAGCTGACGGGCGCCCGCCTGGATGGTGGGGAAGTCGCCGGTCAGGCCGATGAAGGACGGATCACCGGCGCTGGGCAGCCACTTGGCGAGTTCGGCGGAGGTGTCCCGTTCCGGGTCGGTGGTGACGAAGACGACCTGGAGCTTCTCGCGGTCGGCCTCGGACAGCGACTTCATGGCGATGGCGATGTTGCTCATCGTCAGCGGGCAGACGTCCGGGCAGTTGGTGTAGCCGAAGTAGACGAGGGTGGGCTTGCCCTCGGTGCGCTCGCGGAAGTCGTAGGACTTCCCCTTGGTGTCCGTGAGGACGAGGTTCGGCTTCTTGAAGGGCTGGTCGAGTACGGTCGCGGCCTGCGTCTTCGCCGAGGCCGAGACATCGGCGATCGGCTTCGAGGAGGCGTCGTCGCTGGAGCAGGCGGACAGGGTGAGTGCGGCCGCCACGGCGAGAGCGGCGGCGCTGGTCACGGTCTTCTTGCGCATGGGGATATGTCCTGGTGCTGGGTTGTGTGGTGCGGGCCCCGCGCCGCGCGGACCGGGGAGTTCCGGTCCGCGCGCCGCGGAGCACAGTGCGTGGGACGGTGGTGCGTGGTGGGTCAGCCGGTGGTACGGCGCCGGCCGGCCAGGACTCCGAAGGCGACCCCGGCCGCACCGATGACAATGGCGATCACGCTGAGCACGCGGGCCGTGGTGTCGCTGTCGGAGGACGACGAGGCGGTCGTCGAGGCGGCGGTGCCGTCGCCGTCCGCCGCGTCGTCGTTATGCGTGGCGGCGGTCTCGGCGGTGGGCTTGTCGCTCGCTGCGCCGTGCCCGTCGCCGGTGGCCGCGGAGAGCTTCAGGACGGGCGCCGGGCTCTCGGGCTCCTCGGCGCCTTCCTCGGTCTCGTCGATCCAGCGGACGACCTCCTTGTTGTCGTACGTCTGGAGGGTCTTGAACACCAACTGGTCGGCGTCCTCGGGGAGCTGTCCGACCGAGAGGGGGAACTGCTGGAACTGACCCGGCCCGATGCCTGGTCCGGTCTTGCCGCCGGTCGCGGTCCAGGTGACCTTGGTGACGGCCTCGGTGATCGTGTTGCCGTGCACCTTCAGCGGCTTGGTGAGCTTGTCCTTGGTGACCTTGACGTCCCAGCCGGGCACCGGCTGCGGCATGACGGACGCCAGCGGGTGGTCGGCGGGGAAGTTCACTTCGAGCTTGGTGGTGGAGGCGTTGTCCCGCTCGTTGGGGACCTTGAAGTTGATCGTGGCGTAACCGCCCTTGGCGGCCTCGCCCACCGGCTGCACGCTGACATGCGCCGAGGCGGGGCCCGCCAGCAGCAGGAGCGCGGTCGCGGCGATCCCGCCGGCGGCGGAGAGGCGCGTGACGCTTCTGGCCGAGAACGGTGAGCGGGAGGAGCGGGACGCGGGCGAGGCCGGGGAAGCGGGGGAGGCGAACGGCGTTGAGAACACGGAAACACTCCACGATATGAGCTGGAAGCGGCGATCGGGCAGGGCGCCGCGGCGCGCGGTCGCGCGACGGCACGGCGACGGCACCCCCGTCCGTACGGAGTGCGGAGCGCGTCGCGTCAGGCTGCGAGAGCGAGTACGGCCGGCGGGCCGCGTCTGATCACCGAGTGCTGGAGTGTCTCCCCGCCGCCCACCGGGGCAGGCGTGTCGAAGCCGCGGGGTGCGTGCTGCCTGGGAGCGGTCGCGCCGGGCAGCCCCGCGAGCAGGGCGCGTACGAGCGTGAGCGCCACGCGCAGGGCGCGCAGCGGCGCGTTCTCGGCCACATCGCTGATGCCGCGCGCCGAGAGCCGGGTGAGCCGGAGCAGCGCGAGATCGCCGTGCCGCAGCAGCCAGCCGGCCGCGAGAGCGGCCAGCAGATGCCCGAGGATCATGGGCAGCGAGGGCAGCAGCCCGCCCAGGGTGCCCACGGTGCCCGTCGTGTCCCCGGCCGTACCCGTCGCGGCCATGTGCTGGTGGACGGCGCCGCCCGCCAGGGAACCGGTCGGGCTGAGCCCCGCGTTGACGATGATCCGCTCCGCGTCGAGATGACTGATCGCGCCGGGCCCCGCCCCGCAGACCAGCTTCGCCGCCATCCTGATCAGGACGTCGTTCGTGCCCGTCGGCACCGTGAGGTGCCGCTGCCCGAGACCGAAGAGGCTGTGCAGGGCGAACTGCCCGCCCAGCAGGGCGATGACGACGGACGGGGTCGAGCGGGCGCGGCCGGAGAGCGGCGCGGCGACCGCGAACACGCCCAGGAACCCGAGGAGCAGCGTCCACCACGGGACGGGCGCGCAGGCCGCCATGGCATGTCCCGTCGCCGACAGCACGACGCAGACCGCGGTGAACACCGCGGCCCTCAGCAGCCGCGGGGCGGCCGCGGCACAGACGCGCACGGGAATGGACATGGCCGGGTCATCATCGCACTGCGGTCTCCGGCCCCGAGGGGCAGGTCCGGAAGGTCACGCTCTGTCCTGTACGGCGGGCCCGTACGGTGCCGCCACCGGTGCCGTCACTGGTGCCGCACCGGCGTGTCCGGCGCGGGCGCACCGTACCGCTGCCGCCCTATACACCTCTGTGCGCCGCATGCGCGTCCGCCGGATGAGCGATATCACGTCGAGTAGGGGCTTACACCCGGAGCGTAGGGGCAATACGTAACGGTATGTCGAGCCGCAGCCAGGAGGCTGGAGCATGAGCATCTGGTGGTCTCTCCACTTGCGGCGCGAAGCCGCGAGCGTTCCGCTCGCCCGGCGCCTGCTGCTCGGCACGATGGAGACGGCCGGGGTCGATCCCGATGTCTCCTTCGATCTCTCGGTCGCGCTCAGCGAGGCCTGCGCGAACGCCGTCGAGCACGGCGGCGGTGGCGAGGGCCCCGGCGAGGCGCCCGGCGCGTACCGGGTGACGGCCTATCTGGACGGCGAGCTGTGCCGTATCGAGGTGGCCGATTCGGGCCCCGGCTTCCCGGCCCGGCGCACGGCGGGCCGGACGACGCCGGTGCCCGCAGCGGTGCCCGTTCCGGCGCCTGTTCCGGCGCCCGCGCCCCCGACGCTCGCCGAGAGCGGGCGCGGGCTCGGTCTCATCGAGCAGCTCGCCGATCATGTCCATGTCCGCAACCGGCCGGGGCGCGGCGCGGTGGTCAGCTTCGACAAGATCCTGAAATGGCGTGAGGGCGCTCCGCTGGTCACGGTTTAGCGCGGCCGACTTCCAGATCCGGGATCCCAGGAAGCCGCCCGCGCGCAGACCGCCTCCCGTTTCTCCCGCCCCCGGGGCCCAGGGCTGTGAGTCCTGAGCCCCGAGCCGGGATCAGGCCTGCCTCAGGCCCGCCATCCACGCCTCGACCTCGTCCGACCGGCGCGGCAGCCCTGCCGACAGGTTCCGGTTGCCGTCCTCGGTGACGACGATGTCGTCCTCGATCCGGACGCCGATGCCCCGGTACTCCGCGGGTACGGTCAGATCATCGGCCTGGAAGTACAGCCCCGGCTCGACGGTGAGGCACATCCCGGGCGCCAGCGTCCCGTCCGCGTACGCCTCCCTGCGGGCCGCCGCGCAGTCGTGGACGTCAAGTCCGAGCATGTGGCCGGTGCCGTGCAGCGTCCAGCGGCGCTGGAGGCCCAGCTCAAGGACCTTCTCGACCGGCCCCTCCAGCAGCCCCCACTCGACGAGCCGCTCGGCGAGCACGCGCTGCGAGGCGTCGTGGAAGTCGCGGTACTTCGCGCCCGGCCGCACGGCCGCGATCCCGGCCTCCTGCGAGTCGTACACCGCGTCGTAGATCTTCCGCTGGAGATCGCTGTAGCGGCCGTCGATGGGCAGCGTGCGCGTGACGTCGGCGGTGTAGAGCGTGTGGGTCTCCACCCCGGCGTCGAGCAGCAGCAGGTCCCCGCGGCGCACGTCGCCGTCGTTGCGGACCCAGTGCAGCGTGGTGGCGTGCGGGCCCGCCGCGCAGATCGAGCCGTACCCGATGTCGTTGCCCTCGACGCGGGCGCGCAGGAAGAAGGTGCCCTCGATGTAGCGCTCGCTGGTCGCCTCCGCCTTGTCGAGGATCCGTACGACGTCCTCGAAGCCCCGCACGGTCGAGTCGACGGCCTTCTGGAGCTCGCCGATCTCGAACTCGTCCTTCACCGCGCGTGCCTCGGAGAGGTACACGCGCAGCTCTTCGTCCGTCTCGGCGGTGACCTTGTCGGCGAGCGTGGCCTCGATGCCGGCGTCATGGCCGCGTACGGCGCGGACCCGGCCCGTGGCCTCCTTGAGCGCGGCGGGCAGCTCTCGTACGTCCTTGGCGGGGATCCCGAGCACCTGCTCGGCCTCGGCGAGGGAGTGCCGGCGGCCGACCCACAGCTCACCCTGGCCGTCGAGCCAGAACTCGCCGTTCTCGCGGTTGGAGCGGGGCAGCAGGTAGATCGTCGCCTCGTGGCTGTCGCGGCCCTCCTGGTCGGGGCGCGGTTCCAGTACGAGGACGCCGTCCTGGGTCTGGTCGCCGGTGAGGTACGCGTACTCGGTGGCGGCGCGGAAGGCGTAATCGGTGTCGTTCGACCGCGTCCTGAGGTTGCCCGCGGGGATGACGAGGCGCTCGCCCGGGAAGCGCGCGGAGAGCGCGGCGCGGCGGGCGGCGGTGTACGGCGCCTGTGCGAGGGGCGCCAGACCGTGCAGCTCGGTGTCGGCCCAGCCGGACTTCATGTTCTCCGCGAGTTCGTCGGACACGCCCGGGTACAGACCGTTCTTCCTCGGCTTGATCGGTTCCTCTTCTTCGGTCTCTGGGGTCTCCGCGTCCTCAGCCACGTCTTCTCTCCTTCATACGGCATACGACATACGGCACTGGTCCAATTCCATCGTATGTGTGAGGGGAAGGGGGTTTCGGGGGGTAGCTCGCAAGAGCCGTGCGGTGGAGTGCGGTCCTATGTGGTGCGGATCAGTCGAAACGTACGGCGAGCAGCACGAAGTCGTCGGATTCGTCGGTCTCTTCAGTGGCGGTGCCGTCCTCGTACGTACGCGGGCCGGTCCCGTCCCCCGGCAGGAGCGTGCGCAGTACGTGGTCGGCGACCGCCCCGGGATCCGCCCGCGCCGCCGCGGGCACGCTCGCCGCCGCCGCGCGCAGCCGGGAGAAGGCGCGGTCCATGGCGTCACCGGTGCGCCAGAGCAGACCCTCTGTGTAGAGGAGCAGCGTTTCGCCGGGCGCGGGCGCCAGCACCACGCTCGGCGCCTCCCAGCAGGCGAGCATCCCGAGCGGCGCGGACAGGGACGTCTCGACGTACTCGGCGCGCCGGTCCCCGACGATCAGCGGCGGCGCGTGACCGGCTCCGGCCAGCACGATCCGGCGCCGGTCGGGTTCCGCGTACGCGAAGAGCGCGGTGGCGGTGCGGGCCGGTTCCGTCAGCCGCAGGAGGAGCTCCAGATCGGAGAGTACGGCGACGGGGTCCTCGCCCTCCATCACGGCGTACGCCCGCAGGCAGGCGCGCAGCCGCCCAGACGCGGCGACCGCGCCCGGCCCGGAGCCGCTGACCGAGCCGACGGCGAGGCTGAGGGCGCCTTCGGGCAGCGGGAGGGCGTCGTACCAGACGGTGCTGCCGGGGCCGGGGTCGCCGGGGCGGTAGCCGCCCGGGCGGTAGTCGCCGGGTCCGTAGCCGCCCGGGTTGCGGACGTCTGCGCCGCTGCCGTCCGGGCCGTAGCCGTCCGCGCCGCCGTTCGACGTGCCGGCGCGGCGGCGTCCGGCGAGCTGTACGCCCGGCATCCGGGGCAGCCGTCCGGGCAGCAGTTCTTCGGTGAGGGCGGCCGTCCGCGCCCGGCACCGCTCCAGCTCCAGCAGCCGGGCGAGGTGCTCGCCGGCGAACCGGGTGTAGCGGGCGAGGAGGTGGCGCTGTCTCGGCGCCGGCTCGGTGGGCTCGTCGTACAACCAGACCGCCGAGCCGAGCTGTTCGGCCGAAGCGTCGGTCGAGGCGCCAGCGTCGGCGTCGGTGTCGTCATCAGCAAGGGCCGCTGAGTACGTACCGGCCAGGGGTACGGCGTAACTGGCGCGGTATCCGAGCCGCACCGCGACCTCGCGCCGGCGAGGGTCCAGCTCCGCGTCCGCGAGCAGATCGGGGACGCACGCGGGTTCGGTGAGGTGCCGGCCGTACGAGGCGGCGTGGCGCGGAATGGTCTCCAGGAGGCCGAGATCGGCGTGCGAGAGCCCCAGGCCGCGCGTACTGACCGGTCCGCGGCCGTCGGCCGGTTCGAGCACGGCCAGCCCCCGGCGGGCTCCCAGCAGGGCGGCGCCGGCGCGGAGCAGTTCATGGAGCGCGCCGTCCACGGAGCGGGTCCCGGCGAGGCGCTCGGTGAGCGCGCTGAGGGTGGTGAGATCCGCGATCCGGTCCGCGGCCTGATCCGCGATCCGGTCCGCTGCCCGATCGGCGGCGGCGGAGGCGGTCGGTCGGGCAGCCGCTGCCGGCTGATCGGTGGCCGTCGGTTGATCGGACGGCGGGCCAGTGTGGGTGGGAGCGGGGGAAACTGGATTGATTCCAGCCACTTTCGGCGGGTGCCGGGCGCTCATGGCAACCGGCTGTTCGACTGGTGTGTTTCGCTCAATAGCATGGCGAACCCCCATGTCATTCTGTGCGATCAGCAACGCATCCACATGTACACGCACACCGGATGCAATGTCCAGCATTGTCCCGGCGGACCGGCGGGATCGCGGGCGGCAGGCGCGGGTATCCATGGATTCCTGAGTTTGGCTGGAAAATGACCTGCTGTCCTGGGTTTTGCGATCGACTGAGGGCGCTTGACCGGTGGATCCTCCGGGGCCGGTTTCCCATACGGTCCGGGTGGAGCGTCATTCCGAACGTGATGGGTACGTAAACGGTGACGGACAGGGGCAGTTGCGACCGCCCCGGAACCTGGCGACGGGACCGGGCGTCTTAACCGCCGTAGGTCGCGCCCCATCCCCCGGAGTGGCGGGAAAAGTACAGCGGGACAGTAGCGGGACAGCAGCAGGTCAGTAAGCGCCATGCGCACGCCACCCCTCGCCACTCGTTGGACGAAGACAGTCCGTGAGCCATCTCAGGTACGGTGCGACGCGCGTCGTGGATCTGAGGGCCCGCCGCCGTAGTACGCAGCAGTACGCATCGAAGTACCGCAGTGTTATGCACGTCCTGTTATGCGCGACAACGCACGTATCAACGCACGTCAACCGCACGCCAATGGACATCAACGCACGTCTACGCACACGTCGACGCACGTCCGCGCACGATGTACGCACGGCGAAGTGATGCACACACATGGTGTCAGTGTCATGTGGACCTCGGCGTTCAACGGAAAGGAACGAGCGCTCATGCGCGAGATCCCCGGAAGGCGACGCAGGCTCTGGTTCCGGCGCAACGGGCGGCGGCCTGCCCAGCTCGAAGCGGCGCTCACCTGCGCCACCGCGTGGAACTGGCCCGTACTCCCGGGCGCCGGGCTCAAAGCGGCCGGCGGACTCGGGACCCGTGGCCGGGGCTGCTCCTGCCCGGACCCCGACTGCGCCGTACCCGGCGCGCACCCCTTCGACCCGGGGCTGCTCACGGCGACCACCGACGCGCGCATGGTGCGCTGGTGGTGGAACAACCGCCCCACGGCCCCCATCATGCTCGCCACCGGCGGCACGGCGCCGTGCGCGGTGAGCCTGCCGGCCGTCGCGGGCGCCCGCGCGCTGGTGGAGCTCGACCGGATGGGCATGCGGCTCGGACCGGTCGTGGCGACCCCCACCCGCTGGTCGCTGCTCGTCGCGCCGTACAGCCTCGAACAGCTCGGTGAGCTGCTCTACAGCAAGGACTGGGTGCCCAGTTCGCTCCGTTTCCACGGGGAGGGCGGCTATCTCGTACTGCCGCCGTCCGAGGCGGCGGGCGGACAGGTCCGCTGGGAGCGGGCCCCGCTGGAGGGCTCGGCGGCGCCGTGGCTGCCGGATGTGGAGGCGGTCGTCGACGCACTCGTCGAGGCGAGCACGGGCGCGCCGGACGGTGGCAGCCGGCTCGCGTACTGACGTACGCGCCGGAGCGGGCCTCTTGGGAGTGTGTGTGCCCAGCGTGCGCTGGGGGCGCGTCAGGGGCGCATCCGCTGCCGCGTTGTCGTGTGCAACGGGCGGAGAACGGACGGGAAGCCGGGAACGCGAACGCCCGGTCGCTGGCGACGGGGGATGCACCAGCGACCGGGCTTCTAGAACGGTAACAAGAGTTCGGCGGTTAGCAAATTCGATCTGGCGTATTCAGGCAATGAATTACTTGCCGGTAAGGCAAGTGCTGTGCCAGGTGTCCCAAGTGTCACGGACTGCCGGGCGCCGCGGGGGCGGTCGATCACCTGACCGACCGCCGGATCACTGACCGCTTGACCGGGTGACCGGGTGGCCGGGTAACGGCCTGCGCTTGACCGCCTGACCGCCTGACCGCCTGACCGGCCACCGGCGCCGGGTGGGCACCGGTGGCCTGCGCCATCAGCTCAGCGTGATCTGCCGGTTGGTGAGCCCTCCGCGTGCCCGGCGCTCCTCGCCGGTCAGCGGCGCGTCGACCGCGAGTGCCGCCGCCAGCCGCTCGGCGAACTCCGCCGCGGGCTTCTCGCACTCCTCCGCGCCCATGGCGCTCGGCAGGTCCCACACCGGTACGGTCAGCCCGTGCGCCCGGAAGGAACCGACCAGCCGGGTCCCCTCCCCGAGGCTCGACGTGCCCGCGGCGTGCAGGCGCGCGAGCGCGTCCAGCAGCTTCTCCTCCGGGTACGGCATGACCCAGCGCAGGTGGTTCTTCTCCGGCGTCTCGCACCAGTACGCGGCGTCCGTGCCGGTGAGCAGGGCGGTCGGGATCGCGGCGGCGTTGGCGCGCTCCAGGGAGGCCGCCACCTCGGCCGACGCGTTCTCCGCGTCCGGCACCCAGAACTCGAAACCGGGGTGGACGACCGGCGTGAACGCGGCCTCAGGGTCCAGCAGGTCCTGGAGCCGCGGACCGTCGGCCTCCACCCGGTGGGCCGCGACCGGACTGCCCGGCTCCGCCACCAGCGCACGCCGGAGCGTATCGGCGAGGTCCCGGCTCAGATCGCCCGACGACGTGTCGTTCTGGAGCGCGAGGAGTACGGAACCGTCGTCGCGGCGCAGCGCCGGCCAGGCCATCGGCAGGACGGTCGCGAGGGTCACGGACGGTACGCCTTCCGGCAGCCCGTCCTTCAGGGTCAGTTCGACGGTCGCGGCGGGCACCAGCTCGCGCAGCGCGACCCAGTCGCACTCGCCGGCCAGGCCCTCGAAGGGGCGCTGGACCAGTTCGGCCACGGCGTGCGCGGCGGCCCGGCCGTGACATGCCTTGTAACGACGGCCCGAACCGCACGGGCAGGGCTCGCGCGCCCCCACCACCGGAACCTGTCCGTCCGTGAGCTGAGGCTTCGCGGCCTTCGTCTGGGGGCGCTTCTTGGCCATGGTGTGGCTTTCTCCCGGGAGCGGCGATGCGGTACCGGCGTGAGCCTAGTGCCCCGCCGGTACCGGGTGCCGCGCGGCGAGCGGATCGGGGCCGTCGCCGGGTGCCGTACGACGGCGAGCCGATGCCCTCGCCCGTCGCCTGTCGCCGTCAGCCGATGTCGTCGAACGCTCCTGTGAAGCCCAGCCCGTCGAACCGATCGAGTGTCTCCAGCCGGCTCAACTCGTCCAGTCCGTCCAGTCCGTCCAGCCCGTCCATGCTGCCGAGACTGTCCAGCCCACCCATGCCGGCGAGCGCGACGGCCAGCCCGGGACCCGGACCAGGACCCGGACCTGCACCTGCCCCCGCACTCGGTGCCCCCGGACCTGTGACGCGCGTAGCGAAATCGTCGCGCCGGTGCCCCTCCGTGACAACGACCCAGACCGTGACCTCCCCGGACGCGCCGTCCCGTACGCCCCAGTCCTGCGCGAGGGACGTGATGATGTTGAGCCCGCGACCGCCTCTGGCCGTGACCGAGGGGGTGGCCGGAATGGGCCGGGTCGGCCCGCCACCGTCCGTCACCTCGACGGTCAGCCGACCTGCCTTGTCGACACGCCAGGCCGCGCGGATGTCGCCGTCGCCGATTTCGCCGTGCCCCAGCGGTCTGCCGTGCCGGCAGGCGTTGCTGAGCAGTTCGGAAAGGATCAGTACGGCATCATCGACGACCGAGTCCGAGACCCCGCTGCGGCTCAACTGCTCACGCATCCGGCGCCTTGCTCTCCCCACGCCCGCAGGGCCATGAGGAACGGCCATGCTCGACGACGTGGGCACTTCCTGTGCCACCACAAACGCCACCCCCGAGACCTCCTTTGCCCCACGCCACGGTGTGGATGCCCCGAGGGCCCGGACCGGAAACCGTACGGAGCGAGGCCATTGACGCACTCGTCGCGGTGGAACGCCGGACACGTGCGCCGGTGCACTCCCCGTGACGGTGGGCGCCGCCGTACCGAGCAATGTCGGCCGGTTGCCGGACGCGGGCCGGACGCAGGTCAGACGGTCCGGCCGAGCTGCGAGAGAACCTGTTTGGGCCGGTTGGTGATGATCGCGTCCACACCGAGCCGGACACAGAGCTCGACGTCCTCCGGTTCGTTCACCGTCCAGACGTGTACGCGGCGCCCCGCCCGGTGCAGCCGGGCGATATAGCCGGGGTGGTTCCGTACGATCCGGATTCCGGGTCCGGCGATCTGCGCGCCCGCGGGCAGCCACCCGTCGCGCAGCCGGGGCGAGACGAACTGCATGAGGTAGACGGTCGGCAGCTGGGGCGCGGCGGAGGCGATCCGGTGCAGGGAGCGTGCGGAGAAGCTCATGATCCGTACAGAGGACTCGCCGCCGGGCCCCCCACTCCCCACGGACACACCCGTTCCGGCGCCCTCCCCCGCCCCCGTCCCGGTCCCCGCCCCCGTCCCGGTCCCCGCCCCCGTCCCGGTCCCCGCCCCCGTCCCGGTCCCCGCCCCCGTCCCGGTCCCCGCCCCCGTCCCAGGGTTGTCGAGTCCGAAGCGCCGCAGCAGCTGTAGCAGCCGCTCCTCCACCTGACCGGCCCAGCGTGTCGGATGTTTGGTTTCGATGGCGAGCTGAAGAGGCCGGCCCGCGTCCGCGATCAGTTCGAGCAGCCGCTCCAGGGTCAGTACGGAGGTGAAGCCGGGATCCCGCCAGTCCGGGCTCTCCTCGCTGTCCTTCCAGGAGCCGAAGTCGAGCGCCGCGAGATCGGCCAGCTCCAGGGCGGAGACGGCGCCGCGCCCGTTGGAGGTGCGGTTCACGCGCCGGTCGTGCACACAGACCAGATGGCCGTCCGCCGTGAGCCGTACATCGCACTCGAGCGCGTCCGCGCCGTCCTCGATGGCTTTCACGTACGCGGCCAGGGTGTGCTCGGGGGCGTCCTCCGACGCTCCGCGGTGGGCGATGACCTGGATGCTGCGCTGTCGTGCTTGAGTCACGGGGCCATGGTGTCATCGTGACGGAGCGGCCGGGCGGGGTGGCGGTCCTCACACTGCCGGTCACTGCCGGGCGCGTTCGTTATGTCCGTAATAAAGGATGGCGGCCGGATGCACAGGTCCCGCTTACAGTGGCCTGACGTGCCGTGGGAAAAGCTGACCGCACAATCCCATAGCGGAACTCTTGCCGAAGACGACGTGGAACCGAGGAGAAAGAGCTGTGAGCACCGAGAACGAGGGCAACGCGGTCCCCGCCGCCCCGTCCGTACCTCCTGTGCCGGATGCCGCTCCTGAGGGCACACCCGCGTCCGCTCCGAGAGATGCCGCGTACGACCTGCCGGAGCACCCCGAGCAGCCTGAGCAGCCGACGGCTGCGGCAGCGGCTCCCGTAGCTCCGGCGCCCCCGGAAGCACCTGCGCCGGTCCCGGCAGGGGCGGGCGCCGGATGGCCGCCGCCCCCGCCCGCGCTCCCCGCGTACGGTGCCGCGCCCGCGTGGGGCGCGCCGGTCGCCGGCCACGAGACGCAGCAGCTGGGGCTGGGGCTGCCGCTGGAGCCGCAGCCGCAGCCGCGCAAGCGTTCGAATGGCCTGGTCACCGCCGTGGTCGTGGCCGCGCTGGTCGCGGGCGGGATCGGCGGCGGGATCGGCTACTGGGGCGCCAAGAACAACGACAGCGGCTCGATCGGTTCGACGACGGTCTCGGCGGGCACCCCGGAGGACCTCAAGCGCGATGCCGGTACGGTCGCGGGCGTGGCGCAGAAGTCGCTGCCGAGCGTCGTCACCATCGAGGCGAAGGGCGGCAACGGCGAGGGCGGTACGGGCACCGGCTTCATCTACGACAAGGAAGGCCACATCCTCACCAACAACCACGTGGTGGCCTCCGCGGCCGACGGCGGTGAACTCACCGCGACGTTCTCCGACGGCAAGAAGTACACGGCGGAGGTCGTCGGCCGGGCCGAGGGCTACGACGTGGCGGTGGTGAAACTCAAGGACGCGCCCTCCGGTCTGGCGCCGCTTCCCCTGGCCGACTCGGAGAAGGTCGCGGTCGGCGACACGACGATCGCGATCGGCGCCCCCTTCGGCCTCTCCAACACCGTCACCACGGGCATCATCAGCGCCAAGAACCGCCCGGTCGCCTCGGGCGATGGTTCCGGCTCCAGCAGCTCGTACATGAGCGCCCTCCAGACCGACGCCTCGATCAACCCCGGCAACTCGGGCGGCCCGCTGCTGGACTCGCGCGGCGCGGTCATCGGCATCAACTCGGCGATCCAGTCGGCCGGCAGCGGCGGCATCGGCCAGTCCCAGTCGGGCTCGATCGGCCTGGGCTTCGCCATCCCGATCAACCAGGCGAAGAACGTCGCCGAACAACTCATCAAGACGGGCAAGCCGGTCTACCCCCTGATCGGCGCCACGGTCACGATGAACGCCGAGGGCGAAGGCGCCACGATTTCCCCCCAGGGCGAGGGCGGCACCCCGGCCATCTCCCCGAACGGCCCCGCCGCCAAGGCCGGCCTCAAGGCGGGCGACGTCATCACCAAGTTCAACGACACCCCGATCGACAGCGGCCCCACCCTGATCGGCCAGATCTGGACCCACAAGCCCGGCGACACGGTCACCCTCACCTACAAGCGCGACGGCAAGGAATCCACCGCCCAAGTAACCCTGGGCAAACGCGAAGGCGACAACTGACCGGCTAGGCTGTCCCCCGCGTCACCACCCCCGGCAACCACCGGGCCGACGCGAAGGTGGGTTGCCCGAGCGGCCTAAGGGAACGGTCTTGAAAACCGTCGTGGCAGCGATGTCACCGTGGGTTCAAATCCCACACCCACCGCAGCAGGTCAACGTAGGCGCAGGTCAGAAGGGGTGCCCCGCAGTGCGGGGCACCCCTTCTGCGTTTGGCCTGTCTCACCCTGTCTCGCTTGTGGATCACCCGGGATCAGTGTTCGTCCCCCAGCCGTCCCCCAGAAGGGGGCAGTTTTTGGGGTGGACCGAGTCGGCCGAGCCCATGTGTCAATGATCACGAGGGCCTGAGTTGCAACTTCCTTCACAGTTCCAAAACCCGTGCATGGCGCGGGCGCGCGTCGCCTCTGCGGCGCGGCCTGCTTCCCGCTCGTTGCCCCGGCTGTGTCGGCAACGGGTGAGTTCACCCGCTGCCGACAGGCTGTCCGCGCCCGGCGGTGCGCTATGTGCAGCGGGAGTAGCCAGCCGCAGGCCCAAGATATGCGTCCGCCAGGGGCACTCAGGCTTTGGGATGGATGGAGCACCGTTCGCGAGTTGCTGACCGTGAGTGGCGGTGTGGGAGTTCCCGTTCCATCTGCCATCGCCCCAGGCCTTGACGCCCTGAACCACGCCGACTTCACGGTGTGCGGGCGACAGCGAACAAGATGGGGGACCGGTTGAGTTGTGGTGACAGCCGATGACGATGAGGCTGTCGTCTAGGGGCCAACCACACGCAAGTCGGGACGCACAGGGGGGGAGGAACGGTAGCCGCCCTCAAACACAGTCGGCACTAGCCCAAATACATGAAGATTGAGCTCTTCAAGAGTTAGATTGATATCTTTTGCCATCACCGAAGCTGGAATGCTTTCAGCTCTAAGAGTTGAGAATACCTTGCTTAGGAGCTGAGAGCTCTCTCGTGAAATTCCACCAGGTTCTCCGCTGCGATACCCCATTTGTGAGAGTAGCTTAACCGTCGTTCGGTAATTCCAGTCACTTAGTAGATCGATGTCATGGAGTCTGTAAGCCAGTGCCACGGCTGCGACTTGCCATTTAACCTTCGCAGTCAAAATGCGCCGAGCGTCGGCACTGTAGAGTTTTTGTGCCAGCAGGCCAGCCTTAGGCATTAGGAAGGCGGATGCAAACTGCTGCGCCTCTTGCTCTGCTTCGACTCCATGCGGAATTCTATGCTCAGCATGCATGACCAAATGTCCCAGTTCGTGAGCTGCGTCGAAGCGGCCACGCTCTCCGCTTTTTTGCAAGTTCAGAACAATGAATGGGCGGGTCCGCTCCCAACGGAAGGAAAAGGCGTCCACCGAAGAGCAATCGGATGCTAGAGAGAAGACTCGAACTCCATGCGACTCAATCAGATGAATCATGTTCGGAATGGGTGCTTCTCCAAGACCCCACAAGGCGCGCACGCGCTCGGCGGCTTCTTCAGGTGACAAGTGTGGCAACGTTGGCACGTCGGGCTTGGGGAGACCGAATCGCTCCTCAATCCAGTCGTTGATTTCTACTACGATCCGGCCAGCACCACGAGCGGAGTCCCTGTCCAGGGCGCTCATCTTTGAGAGAGCGCGAAAACTTACCGCGTCGGTCGAGATTTCATCCAAGTCAGGTGCAGTGAGGAAATTGACAGGAAGTTTTAGAGCCTCAGACAGAGCGTCGATTGTCTCAGGTGAAGGAGTCTTATGGCCGTTCTCGAAAGCCGTAAGGCTCCTTACTGAAACTCCCGACTCCTTAGCTAGGCTAGATAGGGTCATGCGCCTTCTCTTTCGCGCTAGCACCAGTCGCGAAGCGGTGAGCATGACTTTCTCCTGTACTGGTTGGTTTTACAGGGCTCCCTTGAATTTCACAGGAACCTCAACGGGAATGATGCTGGCCACCTCGTCCAGGCGCTTGATGTCGAACTCGGCGCCAAGGAACGGATTTTCCGAAAGGATTACCCGCTCTCGCCATGTGTCAACGTTCTTTCCGTGCATTTCCACGGGCAAGGAGAGCTCGAACGAGAGGCCATCTCTGCTCGATTTGTAAAGAAGGAACCATGTCGGCAAATCATTGACTTCCGGCTCCTCTTGCTTTCGATTATCGGCAAGTGCAAACAAGGGCAGTTGCTCATGGTTTCGCTGAACCAGCTTTGCCATGGCAGGGCCCTTGGGGTTCTTGGTCCGAACGGATCCCGAGAAGTCGGCATTTTCGTCCCCAACTCTACCCGAGCCGCTCACTGCCGTGATCGCGAAGGTACCGGAGGGATGGATGCATCGGAGAATCGACTGTGAATTAGAGAAAGTCCAGCCTTCGCGGGTCAAATGCTCGCGAAGCGCACGATTGGATCGCGACCAGAAGGCATAGCCAGCCATGCCCGGTGCGTCCATGTCAGTGCACATGCGGGCCTCGGCGGAACCGCCGGCCAGGCCCTTGTGGAGGGCTTTCGGTGTCAGGTCAAGTTCCGCGAGCCGCTGCACGGCGCTGATGCCGACGTGGCATACCGGTTCCATGGGACCTCCCGAGTAGGTTCTAAAAATCCTACCTCACATGAGGGCTGTTTTTTGGAACTCGGCACGCATCGAACACTAGTTCGCATGATCTGGATCGTCAACTGCTACGTTGATCCGGGCCGCAGGCTCGCGCGGCAGCCGTATGGCCGGAGTCACCAATCGGCGGGGCGGCTGCATCCCCTTCGTGCCCTCTCGTGCTCTACTGCCCCGGTCCACTGCCGTCCCTCAGAGGCTGCGTGGCAGCCTGTATGGCTGTCAGCGACTGATCTGGATTTGAGCTACCGGACCAGATGTTGATAACCATCCGAAGGGGCCCACCGATCCGGTGGGCCCCTGTGGCGTGCCTTCGAGATTACGGAGAGCCGAGAAGCTCCTCGCCTTCGTGTAGCGCTGCTGCGATGAGTTGGTTGGCGTGGGCTTGGCGGCCTCGGAGGATTTTGGCGTAGACCTTGTACATCACTGCCAGGCTGTGGCCGGCGCGGCGGGCTACCTCCGGCGGTTCGACGCCGGCCTTGATCCAGAGGGAGATGCCCGCGTGGCGGAGTGAGTACGGGACTTCGGCCAAGGGGGTCTTGGCGTCCTCGGGGGTGAGGGTCTGTTTACGTGCTTCCTTCCATACCTCGCAGTACTCGGTGGAGCGGACGCGGCCACCGTGGGTTGCGCGGAAGAGTCGGCCGTCAGGGGCGGCGCCGTAGCGCTTCTTGTGTTCTTGGAGCAGCCGTACGAGCGCGGGTGGGATGGGGACCGAGCGGGTGGCCTTGCGGGCCCGGCGTTTCAGGCCGCGTCTTTCGTACGGGGTGCCGTCGTCCGTCCAGCCTGAGGCTACTTCGGGGTGGCTCTCGGCGAGGATGAGTTCGCCCCATGCGTCTTCGTCCGCCTGGTTGGTCGGAAGGATGCAGTCGCTGCTCTTCAGCGCCGCGATCTCGCCCGGTCGCATCGCCGCGTAGTAGACGCAGCCGAAGAACGCTTCAAGGTGTTCGCCGCGGGGGCTCTGGGTCTTTACGGCGGCGATCAGGGCTCGGGCGAGTTGGGGGTTCGGGACGTAACGGAAGTCGACTTCGTCGTCTGTGGGCGGGGGCTGCCAGTCGATGCGCTTGAGGGGGTTCGCGGCCAGGTGGTCGCGCTCGATGGCGTACATGAAGGCGTTGTTGAGGATCATCCGCTTGCGCCGGGTGGTGTTCTCGGCAGCGTTCTTGCCGTTGAGTTTGACCGAGATCGCGCCGAGTGCCTTGCGTAGATGCTCGGGCTTCGAAGCCTCGGCGATGGGGAGGGAGTTCTTGGTGATCCAGGCCAGGGCTTGGGTGATTTCGGTCGGTGGGGTCTCCATTTTTGAGCGCGGTACGAGTTCGCCGTCGTCGTCGCGGACCAACCGAAAGGCCCACGCGTAGAGCGCGGCCCGAAGAACGAGGGGCTTCGGGTAGCCGCGAACGCCGGCGGCGATCAGCTTGGGTGTCACCGTGGCCAAGGCGTCCGCGATGCTCGCCCGGTGTTTGGCGGCAGCGCGGGGCCACTTCATCCGGGCGTAGTCCTGAGCGTGCTGGTACCAGGTGATGGAGTCGAGCACGCGCAGTTCCGACGCCGGGAGTCCCTCCTCGGTATCGAACTGCTCGCCACGCTGGAGCGCGGCCATCAACTCGGACCGGCGTCCGTCCGCTTGGCCTTTGAGCACGTAGCTTTCCGAGTGCTTCCGGGTGCCGACGCGCCACCGTACGCGGAAGGGCTTCCGGCGATCGGGACGTACCTCGATCGCGTACATGCGCACGTCGAAGGTCAGCATGCAGGCACCTCTTCGTGGTCGTTGAGCCACTTTTCGAAGTCGGACCGGCGGAAGCGGAGTTGGCCGTTCGGGAGCTTGATGGACCGAGGGCCCTTGCCTCGGGCGCGCATGCGGTAGAACGCGGCGCGGGACATGTCCAGTTCGGTCAGGAGGTCGGCGAGCTTGAGGTGGGGTTCGCGGCGCAGGGTGGTCCATCCCCTCGGTGCGTGGTGGAGCTTTGACGCGGGTGTGGTGGCGTGGGCCGGGGTCAGCAGCGTCAGCGGAATCCGCTGACCAGGGGTTTTGGGGTGCTGACGAGGGTCAGCGGTTGTCAGCAGCGTCAGCTTGAATCCGGTGGGCTGGTGCTGACCCTGCTGACTTCCGCTGACCTTGTGTCTTCCGTTGTTTTTGCTGGTCAGCCGGTTGTGCTGACTCTGCTGACGATCAGTGCGCATCCTCGTTTCCCTCCTGTAGCGAGGGGTGGACGCGGTACGTCGCCGTCGCGGGGTGGCCGGCGCGGCCAGTTCGGGGTGGGGTGTCGGTGCGGAGGTAGCCGTGGGTTTCGAGGAGCGCGAGTGCCGGTTCCACCTGGGCGACCGTGCGGAAGCGGCGGGAGGCGGCGACCGCGTCGCGGCGTTTGAAGGTCGTGCGCCATGTGCCGTCGGTCCTGGGGCGCCTGAGCCATTCGAGGATGGTGTGGGCCGAGTCCGTGGCCGGGTCGGCTGCGATCAGGTCGAAGACGGCCAGGGCGTGTTGGGTGTAGTAGTCCGTGATGGACGAAGCCCTGGTGATCGCGTCTTCGCCGACGGGGGCGCCCCAGTTGTCGGCGGCGATCCGGTCCGCGAGATGCAGCAGGAGCGCGACCCGCGCCGTATGGCCGACCAGCTTTCCCGCCCAATCCGGGACGTGAGCGAGCGGCTGGCCCGGGCGGAGCGATGCTTCGAGGGTGTCTTGGAGCGCTTCTACCGCTCGGTCGGCTTGTGGTGTGAGCGGGACCGTTACGGGCTCGGGCAGTGCGCAGAGGGTGCGGAGGAGCCGGGTGAGATGAGAGTGGTAGCGCTGGGATACCGGCGGCGGTACGGGAGTGGTGCGGGTGCGGCGGTAGCCGAGGTTCGAGGGTGGCAGCGCGTACAGGAAGCGGGCGAGGAGTCCTCGGTCGCGGGCGCCAGGGGCTCCGGCCAAGTCCTGGAGTACGGCCGGTTGGGGTGTCACGCCGATGGTCAGCGCGGGCTTGTCCACGCTGGGCTGCTCGCGGGTAATGCGGTCGGTCTGGAGACGTTCGCCCTTGTGCGCCTGGAGAAAGACGCCGAGGTTCGGCTTCGCGCTGTAGCGGCCGGCGATGATGTCGAAGAGGTCGCCCTCGGGGGACAGGGCCGCGAGGCATCGGTGGATCGCCAGTTGTTGGGCTAGCGGTTCCGGGGTGATGTCGCCGGAGACTGTCAGGCGCGGTCGCGGGGGTACGTGGATCTCCTCGGCGAGCAGCTTCGCCGCCGACGCCTCGGCGACCAGCGCCGTACGGTCGATCGTGCCCCCGGGCTTGCGCGCCTTGGCCATCAGGCCCTCGGCCTCGGCGAGAGCGGCTTCTTTCTCGGTCTCCGCTTCGATGATCCGGGCGCGGGATTCCTCCTGCATCTGGCGTTCGACGTCGTAGATGGGTTCGGTCATGGCCGCGAAGACGTCGGACTTGCGGGAAGCGGGCGGCATCGCGCAGACGAGATAGAGGTTGGCCTGCTCGCGCCACCCCGGGCGGATCTCGACATGGACGCGACCGCCGGCCGCGGTGGAGACGGCGGCCAGGGCCATCGTCGCGGCGAGATCGGGTGGTGTCTGCGTGAACTCGGCCACAGCCGCTGCGTGTTCGGCGATCCAGGGGGTCAGCGCCGAGACCGGGAAGGTGGGCAGTGGGGCGTGGGTGCCGAGGGGGACGGGCGCCGGCCACTGCTCGGAGGTGTGGATGGTGGTCAGCGCGGTCGTGGCGCGGGCGGCGATCTGCGCCGCGTCGGTCGTGCCCTGGCGGCTCTCGGCAATCAGGCGGACGCCGGTCTCGATGAGCCGGCGCTGCTTGGCCGTATCGGCGACGATCTGCGCGTAGTACGAACCGTTCGCCGCCGTGGGCGTGGCCTGTACGAGGGTGTGCAGGTAGCTCGCTCCGCCGACGCGGTTGAGGTCTCCCGCATCGCGGAGACGGGCGGCGAGGGTGATGGGGTCGGCGGGGTGGCCCGCCGTGTGCATCTCGGCGATCGCGGCGTGGATGGTCGCGTGCGCGGGACGGTAGTAGTCGTCCGGAACGACGATGGCGCTGACGGCGCTGATCGCGTCCTGCGAGAGCAGCATTGCGCCGAGGGCTGCCTGCTCGGCGTCCTGGTCGTTCGGCGGTGTGGTGCCGGTGTCGTTGTTGGCGTTCATCGGATGACCCCTCGCGTACGCGGGGTGGCGCTGTTCCGGTGAGCGGTGCCGCGATCCGACAAACGGGCAACCGCACGGTGGTGAGAGCGGACGTGGTGCATTTTTGTGGCACCTCCTGATTCCGTGGATGGGATGGGGGGAGGAACCGGGGCAGCGGGCTTCCTTGACCCGTCGACCGCTGCCCCGGGCGAAGTCAGCGCTGGTTGGTCTGGGCGAGGCACCACGCCCGGTACGCGTGCCGGACGTAGGCGCGGTGGTCGTCGTCGGTGACCAGCTCGGAGCCCTTGAGGCTCAGCCCGGAGTGCGTCACGTCCGCCTCGACCAGTCGGCGCGCGGCCAGGGCCGCCGCCGATACCGCCGAGGCGGCGGCCTCCGGGGCGTACAGGGCGGACTCGTTGAGCGCGATGCGGTCCATGACCGCGGCCTTGCGGAGCCAGAACTCGCGGTCCGGCTCCTGGCCGGCGAAGTGGTTGGTCGTGGCGCGGGTCACCCAGGAGATCTCAGTGATGATGCTCGGGGCATCCGCGTAGGCGGTGGTCGCGGTGGTGACGTGGTCGTGCGTGTGCGCGGTGTGCACGGGCGGTCCTCCGAAGTCGGGGTACGGACCGGGCTGTCCGGTCCTCCGCGCGGTCTCAACCCCCGCTACGTGGCGCTGGGGTTGAGGCCGCACGGGGGGCCGTCAGCCGAGGAACTCGGCCGTACCCGTACCGGCGGTACCGCTGCTCGCGGCCGACAGGAGGAGCGCCCGGAGGTCGCTGCCGACCACGGCGGCGAGGCGCTCCTCGACCGCATCCCACGAAGCGGCGTCGATGGCCATCAGAGACGCGATGGCAGCGGGGCCTCGGCCCTCACCGATCGCCCTGAGCGCGTCGCGGAGTTCGGCGGCGGCCATCAGCGAGATACGGGGCGGGGTGGTGGTCGCGTGCTGTTCGGACATGGCTGGGTTCCTCTCGATGACAGTGACGGTGAGATGGGTGAGGTTTGCGTCAGTTGCCTATGTCGCGGATGGCGCTGCCGAGCGCGGTCATGATCTGGTCGATGGACTCGGCCGCCCCTGTTCGGGCGAGGTAGAAACCGAAGAGCACGGCGACCACGGCGGCCCCGGCCCCCAGCGCCTTGAAGCGCAGCAGCAGAAGCAGGAAGAGCCCGAACAGCGCGAGTGCGGAGATCGTCAAGAGCATGTGGCTGGTCCTCTCGAACGGTGTGGATGGGCGGGGTGTGGGTCAGCGGGTGCCGTTGTCGTGGAGCCGCGTGACGCCGTTGTAGACGCGCCGGCCGACGCGCAGCCGCGTCCCGTACCCCGAGCACCGGCGGCACTGCCTGCCCCGCTTCAGCCGTCCCGAGCGGCGGGCGCGGACGATGGCGTGGCCCCATCCCTCGCACTTGCGGCAGGTGCCGTACGGGCTCGCCGCGCACAGCAGCGCGTAGCAGAGCGTGAGAACGATCAGGATCGGCACAGCAGAGAGCAGGGAGGGCATCGCAACCCCTTCCAGGGCAGGGAACAGGGCATGAGCGAGGCAGGCCGCTAGGGGCTAGTTGCCTGCTCAGGGGAGGTTTTGGCCGCTAGCGGGGGTGCTAGACCTAGCGCGGGTTCCTGCTAGGTCCGGCACCCCGTTCGGCTACGCGGCGTCGGTCTTTCCGTCGCGCTTTCCGTCACGTTCCGCGAGTGCCGTGAGCACATCCGCGCGCTTGATCCCGCGCCGGTTGGCGCCCTTGCCGTCCTCCGTCGTGCCCCACACCTGCGCGGTGCGGATCCCGTACGGCTTCAGCGCGCTGGTGAGCTGCTCCGGCGTCCAGCCGCCGTAGACGTCCGGACGGAGTTCGGCGAGGCGCGGGACCACGGACTCGTTCCAGAGCTTCGGTTTGTCGGAGGGGATCGCCGCGCTGAGGTCGGCGAGCAGGTCGTACGACGCGGCCGGATCCGGCTCGGGCTGCTCGCCGAGCGCGTGTCCGGCGAGGGTGCCGGCTCGCTCCCGTAGCGCCCGCGCGCGGAGCGCGATGACGTCGGCCTGTACGGCGTCGATGAACGCCGAGCGGACGATACGGGCGTCCGCCCCCTCGCCGAGGAAGTAGCAGATGCCCTTGTCGCCCCAGGCGAACATGCTCGCCCGTACGCCGCGCTTGTACGCGCCGGTGCCGAGGACCATGTCGTTCTCGACCTGTCCCATGACCTTGAGACACCACCGCGCCGAGGCGTTGGCACTGATCGCCGTCGGGATGCTGTCCTTGTCCGGCCGCTGCGTGGCGAGCAGCAGCACGATTCCGGTGGCCGGCCCGCGCTTCACCAGGTCCGTGCAGATGTCCTTGAACTCGCCCCCGTACTTGGGGTGTTCGAACCACACCTGGCACTCATCGACGCCGACGACGATCGGGTGCAGACCGAGGGAGCGCTTCGAGGCGAGTTCGGTGGTCACCTTTGACTCCGGGCAGATGTCCCGTGGCAGCGACCGGATCACCTTCGCGCGCCGCCTCAACTCGCCCTGAAGTTCGCGCAGATCGGCGATGGCGTACTCGATGTCCGCGTCTTCCTCGCCGGCGCGGTGCCGGTAGCCGACGCGGTCGCCGACGGCGTCCAGATCGCCCGTGCCCTTCAGGTCGTACGTGTGCAACTCGGCGCGCACATCGAGCGCGGCGATGAGCAGCAGCAGACGCAGCAGGAACGTCTTGCCCATCCGGGGAATCGCGCCGATGACACCGGCGATGAACATCAGTGTGACGCCGACCCACCGACCGCGCTGGTCAGTGCCCCACACGACCGGCTTGAAGAGATCGGTGGTGTTCGTGGCGCTGGACTTCGCGAGCGGCCACGGCTCCTGGCCCGTCTGCGACAGGTCCTGGTCGCCGACCCAGAGGCGCAGTCGCCCGGTGTGTTCGTCGGGTACGGCCTCGGGCCAGACGCAGCCCAGCGGGCGCCGCAGACCGGAAGCGAGCTTGTCGCGCCGGTCGGCGACGTCGGTGACCGTGACGCCGTACGGGAGATCCCCCACGGCCAGCCACCCCGGGCCGTCCCGGGTGATGGGAGCGGTGAAGGTGAACCCCGGGCCGCCCTTCGACTGCGCCTGATTGATCGCCGCGAGACCGAGGGAGCCGAGCGCGCGCAACACGATGTCGCTGGTCAGCTTGGTTGCCTTGGGGATTTCCACGGCGCGGTGGATGACTGGGTTGTCGGTCGGCTGGCCCAGTCGGCCCAGAGTCAGGGCTGTGACCGCGCCGCACAGCGTCAGCAGCCAGCTGGGCGCCAGTACGTACAGGGCCAGGCTGGACGCCACCCCCACGACCGACGCGCCGACGGCGACGACCGCGCGCCACCGCACCCGACGGTCGCGCTGCCGCGAGAGCTTCAGATAGTCGTCGATGTCGTCGTTCGCGGCGGCCGACTGCCGGAACGGCTCCCCCTCGGAGTCGACCAGCCACCGCAGCGAACCGCCGACGAAGCGGGCGGCGCCGCGCGGCGCCTGAAGCGCGAGGCGGAACGTGTACCAGGGCGTGCGCACCGCGTGGTACGCGGTGACGTGCCAGGCGTACGTAGCTACACCGAGGCCGGCGGCCCGGAACTCGGAGCGGGAGGTGGCCCATGCGGGGATGACCGACCGGCGCTTGGCGTCCCGTACCCGATCCAGCAGCCCGGGGCCGGAGGGTCCACCGGGGCGGTCGACCGTCAGCGTCGCGGCAGGGTCGGCCGACTCGGTCGGCGTCTTGTCGTGCGGGGAATCGTTGGGGGACTCGCCGGAGTCGGCAGCCAACTCCTTCTCGAAGCGCGCGAAGAGTTCGCGCTCCTGATCGTCGTTATCTCCGTGCTTCACTGGCACTTCCTTCCTGAGAGGGATGGAGAGAGCTGAGGCCCGGCCCTACCCGCCAAAGCAGCGGCCGGGCCTCAGTTCGTGGTGGGTTCTTCGCCTCAGCCGGCGGCCGGGCGTGCCGGTTCAAGTCCGGATCCGGGCGGTGCGGGACGGCTCGGGCGACGCTCGGCCCTCAGCGCGTCGCGCAGCTGCCGCGACCGGCCCTGGCTACAGCCGACGGCCTTACGGATCGGCTCGGCGTCCAGCCGCTCGTACGGCCAATCCGCGGTCTTCTCCCGGGCTCTGGCAATCGCTTCGTCCCACGTCAGACGGGGGCGGTACTTCTCGGGCTTGCCCCGACCGTCGGCCTCGGAGTCGGCCGGGGGTTCCTCGTCCGCGTCGGTTGGGAGGTATCCGTCCGGCGCGAGTTCGCCCAGCTTGAGGAGGACGAGATCGCGGCGCGGCGCCGTACGTCGCCAGTTACGGCCGTACCTCTCGCGCAACTCGGCCCGGACCATGAGCCGTTGCCGTTCCAGCGCGAGCGCCTCGCGATAGTCGGTCGTCTCCCACAGCACCATCCGGCGCCAGAGCATGAGCGTGGTGAGGGGCGCGAAGAGCCAGCGCGAGCGGCGGATACGTTCCATCCGGGCGCCGGTGGCGACCCCGATCCGTACGGCGTAGACGTGCGCGGCGATCTCGCTCAGCACGACCCACAGCAGCGGCATGGCGCCGTGGGCGACCTTCGCCGAGACCGACGTTCCCGCCGCGATGTTCAGCCAGCAGGTGACAAGGGTGAGGGCCCACGGTACGAAGCGCACCCACGCCAACGGCATGTCGAGCCTGATCAGCAGCAGATTGGCCGCTGTGAAGACCGGGATGGCGATGTCGATACCGACCGGCAGCATCCACGCCTCGGTGAATCCCCAGTCGCTCGCGGCGGAGGAGACGGAGTCGAAGGATGCGACAAGACCGAGACTGCCCACGCCGGCGCCGGCGGGCAGTACGGCACCGAGGAATGCTTTCTCCGCCGTGCTGAGCGGGGGAGGCGCCGTGCTCGCGCTGGGGACGGTCGAGACGGCGCTCATGCGGCTTTTCCCTCGGCGTCCGGCGTCGTCGGTGCTGGGCGCGTCGTCAGCCGTACGGCGCCGCTGCTGCTGAGCAGCGTCGCGTAAGCGGCGTTCAGCCGGCCGATCTCGTCGGTCTGGGCCTCTTCGATCAGTTCAGCCAGTACGTCACGGGCCGCTGCCTCCCGGATCCGGCGCTCCTCGGCGGACTCGCCGCACTCGCCGAGGAACAGGGCGCGGAAGTCCTCGGGATCCGGCTCGTAGGGATCCGGCTCGTACATACGCATACGCACGGGGGTTTCTCCTGGGGGCTGGATGGGACGGGGGTGAGTTGGCTCGCGGCGGGCATCGTGTGACCCGTCGACCGCCACGGGCGACTCGTAGCGAAGCAACGTCAAGTAACTCCTAAAGAGGTCTTCTCCTCAACTCCTCTTTAGGAGTTACTGACTATGACTCAGCTGCCCCCAAGTCGTCAAGACCTCTTTAGGAGTCGTATGCTGGCGCCGTCGAACGAGAGGACGGTGAGCACGCATGGCCAAGGCGTACGAGCGGATCGCGGACGAGCTACGGGAGTCCATCCGCGCAGGTGAGCTGAAGCCCGGCGACCGCCTGCCCTCGGAGACGAAGCTCGCGGAGCGGTACCGGCGCAGCGTTCCGACGATCCGGGACGCGCTCCGACTGCTTCAGGACGAGGGGCTGGTCGAGAAGCAGCACGGACGCGGCAACTTCGTCCGCCGGGCCCGTACGAGGGTGCTGCGCACCAACGACCGGCATCAGTGGGAGAAGGACCGGGCGCGCGAGCCGGAGGCCAAGCGGCTGGAGACCGGCTCCACCGAGCACGACACCGGCCTCGGCGTCAATGATCTCGTCTTCCACGCGTCGTACCGCGAGACCGAGGCGGACAAGGAGATCGCCGAGGCGCTCGGCGTCGCCGAGGGAAGCGCCCTGGTGGAGCGCACCTACCGGACGCGGTACGCGGCCGAGACAGCGCCGTTCGCGCTGGTCACCTCGTATCTCGTCCGCGCGCTGGTCGAGTCGAACCCTGACCTCCTGGACGCGGCCAACGAGCCCTGGCCCGGCGGCACGCAGAGCCAACTGCTCTCGGTCGGGATCGAGTTGGACCGTATAGAGGAACGCGTCACCGCGCGTCCGCCGACCCCGGAGGAGGCGGAGGAGCTGGAACTACCCCCCGGAACCTCGGTCTTGCTTCTCCGGAAAACCTCGTTCGACCTCAACGACCGCGTCGTTGAGATGTCCGACGTCACGCTCCCCGGTGACCGTACGGAAATGCTCTTCGTCACTCCCCTGGAAAGGTGGTGAGTGCCGTGAGCAACCGGCGCATCATCGTCATCACTGCTGTCCACGCGCCCTCCGCCCACTTCCTGCCGGACGCGTACAAGTCTCTCTGCGTGCAGGAGTTGCCGGAGGGGTGGGAGTGGCACTGGCTGATCCAGGAGGACGGCCGGAGTGACGACGTCGCGCCGCACGTACCCGACGATCCGCGCGTGACCTTCACGCAGGGACGGCCCGGCGGCCCCGGCACCGCCCGTACGCTCGCGCTCGCGCACGCGGACGGCGAGTACGTGAAGGTCCTGGACGCCGACGATCAGTTGCCGGCGGGCGCGCTGGCCCGAGACTTGGCCGCGCTCGAAGCCGACCCCACGATCGGCTGGGCGACGTCGCGCGTACTGGACCTGCTGCCGGACGGCTCCACGGCCGGCTTCCCGGGCGACCCCGACGCGGGCCCCCTCGCCCGCGGCGCCGTGCTGGCGTACTGGTCGGCCAACAACTACCGCGCCCCCGTCCACCCGGCGACCCTCTTCGCGCGCCGCGAGCTGGTGCTCGCGCTCGGTGGGTGGATGGCGCTGCCGGCCTCGGAGGACACCGGGCTCCTGCTCGCGCTGGACGCGGTCAGCCGCGGCTGGTTCACCCCCGAGGTGGGGCTCCTCTACCGCAAGTGGCCCGGCCAGGCGACCGGCCAGGCCGCGCACGTGGACCCGGCGGAGCGGGATGCGCGGATGGCGGTGGTGGAGGCGCGGGCGCGGGCGCTCACCGCTCTGCGGTGGAGTTACCCACCGGTCGACTGAGCTGACGCTGTCCCGCGTGTATGGCTTTGAGGCGCGGTTCCACCGACCTGGGGGAGCCAACCAGGAAACCGGGCGGTGGCTCCCTGCGGCGGATCGGTTTTGCGTCGTGCTGTTTCTTCGTAGTCGACCCTTACCTTTCCTTCGAGTAATTTATGATGTAAGCGACGGTTAGCAGTATTCCAAGAATTCCTATTCCGAGCAGTCCGAGGACCTTGATGATTCCTATCCCCTCTGCTGCCCCCCTTACCGATCCGGCAATACCGCCGACAGACGCGCATATTCCGAGGACGAACATGCGTGATCCACGCGGTTTGAACCAGTGCCAAGGGCGGAACTGGTAATTCCGTCGGGAGTGATCATCGCGAGAATGTGTCACTTGTACCTCACTGGTCCGGTTTCCTTGGGAGTGACTACCCGAGTACTTCCCTCTTCCTTGTTCTGGCCGGGCGGAGTGTAATAGAAATCGACAGCTGTAGCCACGATTGCCACCGGTGCCCCAAATATTTTTCCGCCAAATTTTCCGATACCGTTCACGAACGTCGGCTTGTGATGAACTCCCTTTACGTCACTCAGAATGGATCCCTTTTCGAGATGCTTGCTGGCTTCCCCTGCTGCAGCAGCCGGGGTGCCTCCGACGAAGTACTTCCATGATTTGTTGAAATCGCCGAGTACAAACTTTTCGCCTGCGTTCATCCAGGAACGGTAGCTGAGGAACTCGGCGACGGGTTTGATGATTTTGCTGCCGAACTTTTCCGGGCGTGTGTACTCCACAGAGCTGATTTCAGTTTTCTGCGCCAGTCTGGCGGTGGCGCCCGCGTCCTGCAGTGATCCGTAGTATGTGCTGCTGAATTCGTGAGTTTCCTTTGCCAGATTTCCGAGGGCCCAGGCGCATGCCTCATCTGCCTCGGCTGCACGGTTAAGGATAGCTTCTATTCTTTTCAGGAGAGCGTTGACTTCCGCTTCTGTGGGGCCGGTGTCCGTCGTGCCCTCACCTTTAGGAGAAGGATATATTGCACTTCGCAAAAGCCCGTCGGGAGATATATTGATGCCCCTGGGTGGATTCTCGTATATTTCTGTCAGCTCACTTTGGGCTGCCTTTATCTCTCGGTAGGCCTCCCTCAGGAGGTTTCGAACGCTTTCGGCCTCGGTGGCTGCGTCCTGAAATTCCTGTGATATTCGCACCACGAAGGGTTTTGTGATGGTTGCATTCTCCCCCTTCCACCTTGTCCCCTGGGCGTAGGTGCCCATGTCCTGGGCCTCTTCTGCGAGTTGCTTGAGCCTTCTCACCACCTCGGACCAGTCGTCGTACGCCGATTTGAGCGGGTCGAGTTTTACGTTGAGAAGTGATTCAAATGACAGCATGGGCATCCTGTCTCGTTTCGCGATCCCGAATCCAGACGCAATGGTATCTTCCATAGTTATTACATTATCGGCCCGTCACTTTGCGTCCTTGTTGTGTTCTCTTTATTCTGCACGTCGAAATAGTCGGCAATCTTGGATGCGCGTATGGTGGTTCCGATCTGTTCGTCCTCCTCTCTTTTCGACTTGATTGAGTAGTCCAGATGATTGGAAATATGGGCGCATCCATCGAGTAGTGTCTTGACTTGCGTTTTCCATGCTTTGCTGAACTTGTTCAGTGCGACGCCTGTAGCGAATCCGTCAGACTGCAAGCTATCGCCCGCTGTCTCGCTCTGTTGTTGGGCATGTTTTCCATCGGCCATGAGCTTTCCGTGCAGCACATATGCGGCGTGTCCGATTTTTCCCAACTCTTCGTCGTTGACGATGAGATCCTCGTTGAGGGTCTGTGTGGGGTTGGTCTCCAGCATCGGGGCGCTGTTCAATCGAGTGCGTGCTGCGGCATTTTTCTTGAGTTCAGCCCACTCTTGATCGAAGGACATGATTTCCCTCCCCGTTCTTGGCGACTCCGCGAATCTTCCACGCTAACCCATGCGTCTCCCCTGGGTGACGCACGGTCAAAGTCTCTGCAGCAGTGCACGAGTGAGGAACTGGACTGGATGTGGAGTGAGCGATAGGCCATGAATCACTCGGTCCAGGCTGCTCCGGCCGGTGGAGGCTGCCAAAAACGCGTCGGCGTGGTCGGGGCAATGCGTTTCACGTCCACGTCGGCTTGGCCACCGCCGAGTTGGAGCTTGGCCGGGAGAGTGCAGGCTGCCTGTGCCTCAGTTCCGGACCGGCACCTCGTACACGATCTCGCAGGTGGCGGCCGGGATGACGATGTCCGCCGTCTCGACCGGTCGCGATTCGTCGCTGTAGTACGTCCGCCGGATGCGCGTCACGAGCGCGCCGCGCTGTACGCCGAGGAGCGTTGCTTCCTCAGCGTCCGCCTGTCCGGGCTCGGGCTGTTCCACTACGTGGCTGACCGTGATGCCGATCTCGGCCATACGGTCGACGACTCCCGCGCCGGCGTGCGGTCCGCCCTCGGGCAGCACGATGAGCGTGCCGGACGTGAGGTCGTACGGCTCCCAACTGGTCGACACCTGAACCGGCTTGCCGTCGACCAGGAACTCGTACGACGTACGGACGCAGAGGTCCCCCTCGGCGATGCCGAGCCGCGCCGCGATGTCGGCCGGGGCCGGAACCTTCGCGTCCGTACGGCTCTCCCATGTACCTCGCTTGCCGAGCGCCGACATGTCCGCGCGGAACGGTGAGCCGCCGCGCTGCTCGCGGTACTGCGAGCGGACCATGCGCAGCCGCTCGCGCGGCTCGGCCACGTACGTACCGGATCCCGTACGCCCTTCGAGGACGCCCAGCGAGATGAGCAGCTCCTGCGCGCGGCGGATGACGTTCTCTCCCACCTCGCATTCCTGTGCGAGCTGAGCACGGGACGGGAGCCGGTCACCCGGCGTCCACTCCTGGTCGGCGATGCGCTGCCGCAGCACGTCGGCGATCCGGAGGTAGGGCGGTTGCTCTCGCATATGGAAAATCTAGTCCACTAGCTCTAATCTAGTTAACTAGCTTCACGTAAAGTGATCCCGTGGCGACGGAGGCCGTGTGCCCTCACCTCGAATTCGTGCTGACCGGATGGCCGCACGTCTCTCCGACGCCGGGCTTGGGCTCGGGCTTGCCGTACGCGTGCTGGATCACTCCGGCCACCTGTGTGTGGAGACGGAGGTACCGGAATCGGTCCTGACCAGGGCCGATTCCTGGCAGGAGCTTTTATCGGTACTGGAGACGGCCGACTGGTTCGGGCTTGCCGTCACCAGCGCCGGGGGCCGCATCGCATGGGCCGCAGTCAGCAAAAATGCCCCCGCGACAGCCAGCGGCGTCCGGGGGCACAGCCATCAGCTATAGGGAGCTGATCAGCGTGTTCGACTTTATCCGGCGTGCTGCCGCTTGGACTAGACGGCAGTTCGTTCCACCTTCGCGGCATCGGCGGCGACGGCCGTCGTCCGTGCATCGGGCAGGGGCGCGCGTCTCCAACAGGCCGCCCGTGCCGCATGCGGCACCGCCCGCTCCTCGTCCGTATCGTCCGTCACGTCCCACGCGGTACCCCAAGCACGCGGCACCGCTCCGGGCCGAGGACAACCTCCTCGTCCGCCCGTACGTACTGACCAGCGAGGAACGAGCGCGCCTGTGGCGCACGCCTCGCCACCGCGCGCTCCTGGTTCGCCCGCATTTTGATGTCGCGGAGGTCCGGTGAAGTCCATCCGCCATCAACAAGCGCCGTCCCGGGCCGCGGTGGTGCCGTACTACTCGCGCGCCTGCCGCGTCGGTACGCACACCGACTGCGGGGAGGCGGAGCCCAAGACACCGCCGGTGGACGTGCCGATCGTCTATGAGGCGTGCGTCTGCGCGTGCCATTTGCGGGCTGTTGAGGAGCGCACGCATGGGTAATCGATACCACCACATCGCGGACGACCTCCGCCGCCTGATCGCTGCGGGTACGTGGCCGACCGGCGAGAAGCTGCCGGCCGAGCAGAAGCTCGCCGCGCGCTACCGGGTCAGTACGCCGACGTTGCGCAACGCACTCGAAGTTCTCCAGAGCGAGGGTCTGGTCGAGAAGCGCCACGGCGCCGGCAACTTCGTCCGCCGCCCCGGGCAGCGCCTCACGTACGCGAGTGAACGCGCGGCCGACGCGGGTGTCGGCGTCGCTTCCGGCCTCAGCGTCAGCCACGACTGGAGTGCGGCGAAGGCGGACGCCCGGTTGGCGCGGCTCCTGGCGGTACGGGTGGACAGCCCGGTGACGGAGTACATCTTCGTCGGCTACCAGGGCGCCTCGCCGCGCAGTCTGGCCCGGGTGTACGTGCCGTACGCGGTGGCGCGGCTCGGCGCGGTGGGGCCGGTCGGAACGTCGCCGTGGGGTGACGACGTACGCGATCTGCTCGCCGCAGCCGGCGTACGGGTCGCGGCCACGACCGAGCGCGCCACGGCCCGGTTCCCCACGGGCGACGAAGCGCAGCTGCTGCACATCACCCGGCGGTCGCCGGTGCTCGCCCTGGAACGCGTCGCGACCGACGTGGACGGGCGCGTGGTCGAGGGGGCGCTCCTCGTACTGCCCGGCGACCGCAGCGAAATTCTGTACACGGGCCGTTCCGCGGCCGACAAGTTGGAGGCGACGGGATGACCGACCAGCAGGACAACAACACGCCGACGCCGATGGTGGAGCCGACGCCGACGCCGTTACGCGGCAACTCCCTTCGGCTGCTCCCGTGGTCCGGCCCCGATGGGAAACCGTGCTTCTTGAGCACCGACGACCGCGGTGGCACGGTCTCCCGCCTCGCTGACGATGTGGAGGAAGCACAGACCAGCGTGGCGGCGGAGATGCGGGACGACGCCATCGCCGTTCTCACCAACCGGAAGGCGCGCGCGGGTGACCTCCGCCTCGCGCTGGCGCGGGTGACGGAGGCGCTGGGGGATGTGCTGCGGGTGGCGGAGAGCCGAGGGGCGCGGTTGCCGTTGCCGGACGATGACGACGACGCGGACCAGGACGGCGGCCCCGAGATGCCGACGGCGACCGCCGTATGACCGCCGCCGCGGCAGCCCGGTCCCCGTCTGAGAGGCAACGCCCCACCACCTACTGCGGATGCTGCATCGGACACCAAGTCGTCTGGTGCCCGGGCTGCTTCGGCTTCACGGGCTGCGATACGTGCCTCGGCACGTATCAAGTCCCCTGCCCGGTATGCGCGGGCGGAACGCTGGAACCCATCCGCTGGTGACAGCGCCACCCTGATGACTGCGGGCCGGTTCCCTCGTACGGAGGGAGCCGGCCCGCAGTCACGTTGCCGCGTGGTGCGTACGTCTGGGGAGTTTGGGGAGTCACCGGAGCGTCTCCGCGTCGATCCGGGAGAAGATCAGATCACTCTCGCCGTCGAGGGGGCCCCGCCACCGCACGGGCACGACGGCCGTGTCCCGCATCGCAGCCGGGTAGCTCTCGGGCGCGTAGTCGTTGGCGAGCCGGTAGACGTGGAAACCGTGGTCTCGCATCGTCCGCAGCAGCTCCTCGGCGGAGTCGCCGAGGAGCGCCATCCGGTCGGGGGTCACTTCGACCGTGATCTCGGCGTCGGGCCGCAGCCGGTCGAGCAGGGGCACCAACCCGCGCACGACCGGCCCCTCGGCCCCCTCGACGTCGATCTTGATCACGCGGGCGCTCGCGATCTCCTCGGCCGTCAGCAGCTCGGGCAGCGGCAGCGCCTCAATCTCGAACGACGACTCGGCCGGCCCGTCGTACGGGACGATGCTGTTCGCCCCCATGTTCGCCGAACTGGCCAACACGAACGTCAGCGTCTTCCGGCTGTCGGACACCGCCCCATTGACCGCCCGCACGTTGTCGCCAAAGTCGTTGAGCCGTACGTGTTGCAGCAGCCGCTCATGGAACGCCGGGGACGCCTCGATGGCCACGACCCGGCCCTCGGCCCCGACCAGCCCAGCCGCGAGCACGCTGTAGTACCCGATGTTCGCGCCCACGTCGACGAACGTGTCCCCGGGCCGCAGCCGCGCCTGAAGCCACCGCGTCATGTGCGGCTCCCACACTCCGAACAGGTACAGGTACCGCTGGATCAGATCCCGAGTGTCCACGGCGAACCGAGCCCCGAACCGCGAGCGGACACCACGCCGTAGCGGGTGCTTCCGCAGCGAGCGATTGAGACCAACAACGAGCGGTGAAGGCATGCTCAGGACATCAGGCGCACGACGTATGTAGCGGCTTCCCAGACTGATCGCCCGTGACGTGGGGTTGCTCATCCGTTTGCCCTCCGCTTGGTCTCCGCGAACGGTAGCGCCCATCTGCCAGAGGTGCGATGGGCGATTGCTTGTGCGGGCAGCTGTGGCTGTCCGGTTCCTCGGCACCGGGCACAACGCAGGAGGCGCGATCGTCGTTGTCGGACCCACCCGTTATCTTGCCTCCGCGCACTTGGAAATTAGCCTCGCGTGAGCATTAATTTTCAACAAAAGGTGCATTCCGGAATTCGGTCGCATGTGCTTTGAGTCACCTACGGTGAGTGACGTACATCACGCCGAGGGTAACCTTAGGGCGCTGAGCTGGACTCTTGGGGGTGTGCGTTTTTGGGCAGGGGGCAATATGGGGACGTCGGTCGCGAGAGTGCGGCTGTGCAGGGCAAGATGGGGACCGTCGCGTAGCCGTTATGTGGCGACAGTCACATATTGCTAATCTGTCTTAATTACGCGACAGTAACCATTGGGCGGACATGGCGAAGGCCCCACCCGTCGCCGGCAAGCTCTGAGTGGGGCCCTCTTTGAATCCGCTGTCTGTGGCGTGACCCCGGCCGTTAGGTCGGGGTCTTCGCTTTACAGGTCCAGAAGATCCCGCACGATCTTGTAGATCGCGTAGATCAGACCTGGCAGGCGAATCCACTTGTAGTTACGCCCGGCTTTGCCACAGCAGCACCGTCCGTCAGGCCAACAGGCCATCCGGCCCACCTCGTTCCGGTTCCGGAGTCACGCCATTCGTGAGCTCCCGCGGGACGGGCTCGCGAAACGCGTCCGGATCCCATGAGGTGGTTTGGTACGCGTACTGTACCCGGGCGGTGGGGGGTGCATGGATGGCGTAACTTCTGTGCGCTAAAGAGTGTGTGGGGCACGGATGTGCCGCCAAGGAGAGCGCCAAGATCGCTGTTGGCTCAAATCCCAAGTGCGCCAACAGCCTTGCGGGTGTGCGACCTGACGGGACGTCCGCTTCTGGTACCCGGTTCCCGGCGCCAACGTTGCCTAAATCACAGGCGAAAGGTTAATTCGCAGTTATCCCCCTTCCTTTGCGCCCCATCAATGCGCCCCATCAATGCGCCCTTTGCGCCCCCTCTTTGGCGAGAATGTTGAATCCTCTCCTATCTTCTGGCGGGAGAGCTGGGATCCGTCAATTCGCCAGTTGACATGTGCTTGAGGAGAAGTTCGACAGGGAAAAGCCTGTCCGTCGGGCGTCGGTGGATGAGGCCCACTTGCGCCTGTCTGCCGTACTCCTAAAATCCTCCAGAGATCTAGATGACTCGGTTGGCTGGGGGGACAGGTTGGGGACCGGCGAGCAGCTCGTGACCATCGCTGCCGTGCTGTTGGGCGCGTTCACGACGCATCTGACCAACTACGTGATGGAGCGGAGCCGGCATCAGCGGGAGCTGCTGACCCGGTGGGACGACCGGAAGTTGGACGCGTACGGGGGATACGTCGACCGGGTGCGGGCGGGGATCTTTCTGGCTGTGCAGTTGTACGAGCACAGGGAGGGGCTCCGGCGGAGCGAGCAGCCCGAGGTGGAGATGCGGGCGGAGCTGGCGGAGGCCGAGCGGCAGCGTGGGCGGTCGTTCGAGCAGATCATGCTGCTCGGTGGTGACGAGGTGGTGGAAGCGGCTCATGAGCTGCATGCCGCGGTCCGTGCCGTTGACTGGCAGGCGACCGGGAAGATCGAGGGCACCCTTGACGAGTGGCGGGAGCGGAACCGGGTCGCGTTCCGGGAGATCAACGAGTTCCATGAGGCGGCTCGGGTGGACCTCGGGGTTCAGGGCAAGGTCACCGGCGAGAACCATCCCGAGCGGGATCTCCTGCTGCCGACCGCTCGGCGCGCTGAGGGTGAGCGCGAGGGGGAGCGGTCGGCAGGTGAAGGGGCGGCGGGGTGAGGCCGTACCGCGCCTGGCTGTCCCCCTGTTGTCCCCCACGGGGGTTCGGAGCCGCCCGTGACGTGGTGTTCGTGCTGGTCAGGGGCGCGTGGGAGTCGGGCGCTGGATCCTCTTGAAAACCGTCGTGGCAGCGATGTCACCGTGGGTTCAAATCCCACACCCACCGCAGCAGGTCAACGTAGGCGCAGGTCAGAAGGGGTGCCCCTCGGTGAGGGGTGCCCCTTCTGTGTTTTATCGCCGGGGGTTGTCGTACGAGGTGGCTTTGGTTGAGGCCCGGGGGCAATTGGATGATTTCTGGGGGTTACGATCGGGCGAAGCCCCTCAGGTGGTCCGGGAGTTGGCCCGGGGGTTTCGCGCGATGTGTGATGAGGAACGGGGTCGAGATGAAGAGGGCAATCGGCAGGATCGCCATAGCTTTCGCTGTGGCCGTTGGTGGCGTGGTGGCTGCCGGGGGTACGGCGAGTGCGTACTCCACCGGGGAGTGTTCGTACTCGAAGGAGAGGACGGCCTCGGGCAGCGGGGACACCGTCATCCTTCAGGTCTGGCGGTGCCCGGACGGGCACGACTACGTCAAGGGGATCATCTCCGGCAGCGCCAGTGCCTCCAAGGCGCGGGTGTGGCTGGACGATTCGATCAATGGCGGGAAGAACTGGACCGCGCGTCAGTACACGACCAGTTCGTCGAGGTCGACGCAGACGCCGCAGAACAACCTGCTGTACGACGGCTCACCGCACAAGGTGCGGGCGTGTGGTGACACCAGCGGTCACCGGACCATCTGCAGTGCCTGGTACTGACTCGGTCGACTGACCGGCTGAAGCAGGTCCGCGACACAGGGCCGCCGCTCACTTCTCGTGGGCGGCGGCTCCGTGCGTACGGGGGCGGTCGCCTGGATGTCCGGATGGCGGACGGGGATTTCTGTTGTACCTGTGTTGTATCTATGCTGTGCGCATGCCATCCGCGCCTGCGCCCGCGCCCGCCGTTCCCGTCGCCGTTCCCGTCGTCTCCGTCAAGCAACCGCCCGCCGCCGACCGTGTCTACAGCCATATCAAGGAGGCCGTGCTCGACCGGCGGTATGAAGGGGGGACCCTGCTGACCGAGGGGGAGCTGGCCGAGGCCGTGGGGGTTTCGCGTACGCCGGTGCGGGAGGCGTTGCTGAAACTGGAGGTCGAGGGGCTGATCAAGCTCTATCCGAAGAAGGGCGCGCTCGTGCTCGCCGTGTCGGCGCAGGAGATCGCGGACGTGGTCGAGACGCGGCTGCTGGTGGAGGAGTTCGCCGTACGGAAGGCCGTGCCGGCGTCCGCGCCGTTTCTGGCGCGGCTGGAGGAGCTGCTCGACGAGCAGCGCGGGCGGGCCGAGGACGGGGATCTCGCGGCCGTCGCCGTGAGCGACCGCAGCTTCCACGCCGAGATCGTGCGCAACGCCGGCAACCAGATTCTCTCCAAGCTGTACGACCAGCTCAGGGACCGGCAGCTGCGGATGGGCGTCGCCGTCATGGAGGCGCACCCCGACCGGATCGCCAAGAACGTCACCGAACACGCCGAGCTCCTCGAAGCCATCCGGGCGGGCGACGCGGACGGCGCCGCCGCGTGCGTACGGCGCCATGTCGGCCGGGTCAAGGTGCTGGTCCGGGGTGAGGACCGGTGAGTTCGGGTTACCGTTCCGCCGCCGTCAGCCTGCCCGGCGATCCCCCCGGCGGCCGGCGCGCCGTCTGGGTCTGGGGCATCGGCGTCGCCGTCTACTTCGTCGCCGTCATCTTCCGTACGAGCCTGGGCGTCGCCGGACTCGACGCCGCCGACCGGTTCCAGGTCAACGCCTCGGCCCTGTCGACCTTCTCGATACTCCAGCTGCTCGTGTACGCGGGCATGCAGATACCCGTCGGCCTCATGGTCGACCGGTTCGGCACGCGCCGGGTCCTCACGCTCGGCGTGGTGCTCTTCACCGCCGGACAGCTGGGCTTCGCCTTCTCCCCCTCGTACGGCACGGCCCTCGCCTCCCGCGCCCTGCTCGGCTGCGGTGACGCGATGACGTTCATCAGCGTGCTGCGGCTCGGCACCCGCTGGTTCCCCGCCCGGCGCGGCCCGATGATCGCGCAGATCGCCGCGCTCTTCGGGATGGCCGGCAACCTCGTCTCCACCATCTTCATCTCCCGCACCCTGCACGGCCTCGGCTGGACCACCACCTTCGCCGGCAGCGCCTTCGCCGGGGTCGTGGTGCTCGTCCTCCTGCTGGCCTTCCTCAAGGACCACCCCGAAGGGCACGAGCCGCCGCCGGCCGAACACGCGGGCGTCGCCTTCGTACGGAGGCAGATCGCCGCGTCCTGGCGCGAACCCGGCACCCGGCTCGGGATGTGGGTGCACTTCACCACCCAGTTCCCCGCCATGTTCTTCCTGCTGCTCTGGGGGATGCCGTTCCTCGTCGAGGCCCAGGGCCTGTCCCGCGCCGTCGCGGGCGAGCTGCTCACCCTGATCGTGCTCTCCAACATGGTCGTCGGGCTCGTGTACGGGCAGGTCATCGCCCGGCACCACGCCGCCAGAGCCCCGCTCGCCCTCGGTACGGTCGCGGCGACCGCGCTCGCCTGGGCGATCACGCTCCTCCACCCCGGCGAACACGCCCCCATGTGGCTGCTGATCACCCTCTGCGCCGTCCTCGGCGCCTGCGGCCCCGCCTCGATGATCGGCTTCGACTTCGCCCGGCCCGCCAACCCGCCGGAGCGTCAGGGAACGGCCTCCGGAATCGTCAACATGGGTGGTTTCACGGCCTCGATGACGACACTGTTCGCGGTCGGGGTGCTGCTCGACGCGACCGGCGACAACTACCGGATCGCCTTCTCGTCCGTCTTCGTCCTCGAAGCCGTCGGGGTCGTACAGATTCTGCGGCTGCGCTCCCGCACAGCGCGCAGGGAGCGGGAACGGCTGGTCGCGAGCCGGGTGGAGGCCGTACACGTACCTGTGTGAGGGGGCGCAGGTAGCAGTGCAGGTAGCAGTGCAGGTAGCGGCGCAGGTCGCGGCGCCTGCACCTGTGCGAGGTCGTGCACGTACCCGTGTGAGGCCGGGTGCGTGCAGCCCCCTCTCGTCGCCCTGTTCTGCCCCGTCCTTACGGCGTAACCGCGAACTCGCGCAGAATCGCGGCCCCCAGCTCCTCGTCACCGTCCAGCTTGACCAGATGCGCCACCGCCGCCGGCCGCACCCGCCCGCACGCCAGCCGGTAGTACGTCTCCCAGTCCGTCGCCAGCGTCACCACAGGACCGAGCGACGGCGAACCGTCGATCGTGCCGCGCCCGTCCGCGTTCACCCGCACCGTACGCAGGAACTCCAGCGGGCCCGTCACATCGATCACGATCGCCGAATTCGGCGGCGCGCCCGCGTCCTTCGCGATGACCTTCGGCAGCGCCGCCAGCAGCGCGTCCCGGACGATCAGCGAGCCCGGGGAGTCGATGTTGCCGGGCCGGTTCAGCGCGTACCGCAGATCCTGCTCGTGCACCCATACGTCGAACGCCCGCGCCCGCATCGCGTTCTCCAGCGTCTGCTGCTTGCGCAGCGGCGCCGGGACCATCGTGTCGGGGGAGCGGCTCTCGTTCCGCAACTGCCGGTTGCGCCGGATGATCGTGTACTCCAGCTCGGAGACGTTCTCCAGCGCCGTGTGATGGCGCCGCACATCCACCTGGAGCTCCATGTAGCGGGCCGACTCGCTCTGGATGTGGTAGAGATCGCGGGGCAGGGAGTGGATGGGCCGTGGATCCCCGAGCATCTCGCTTTCCATGCCGATGACATGAGAGACCACGTCCCGCACGGACCAACTCGGGCATGGTGTGCGCCGGTTCCAGTCGCTGTCGACGAGTGGCTTCACCAACTCGAATATGGCCTCGATGGAATGGGCCCAGGCATCGGCGTAGTTTTGAAGGCTGGGATGGACGGTCACGGGACCCCTCGGCGGTTCTGCGGTACGCGGGCTGGCTTGTCAGGCGGGCTGGCGGGCTGCTGGCTACGGCTTGCGGCGTCGGCTGCTGCGGGGAGGCTCGGCAGCTTGGACCGACCGTCACATGGGGGGCGGCGTCACGGGGCCGGTCACGCGCGTCTGCGGCGTTGTCGTCAATCACCATGGCTCCGCCATGCCTCAATCCTCCGCCTTGCAGCCACACGCACCCACCCCCGCTCCTTTACCCACCCCCCATGTGACGGTCGGTCCAAGTTACGCTGCCCGATGGCACCCCGGCAGTGCTTTCGTGTGACGATCGTAGGCCCGTGTTGACGGCTCGAATGCCAGGACGGTGGTACTGTGCGCGCTTCGTTGCTTCAGATCGCGGTAGACCTGGACGAATCGGTCGATTCCCGTAGGGCGCGGGTCGCCTCGCTGGTACGCGGCCAACGTGGCGTCGATCTCGTCGTTCTGCCGGAGCTCTGGCCGGTCGGCGCCTTCTCGTTCGAGTCCTTCGCCGAGGAAGCGGAAGCGGTAGCGGTGTCGGAAGCGGTAGCGGTTGACGGACCGGTCCATGGGCCTACGTACGAAGCGATGTCGGCCGCCGCGCGCGACGCCCGCGTCTGGCTGCACGCCGGCTCCGTCGTCGAACGGACTGCCGACGGGCGGCTCTTCAACACCTCGCTCGTCATCTCCCCCGCCGGCGAACTCGTCCGTACGTACCGCAAGATCCACCGCTTCGGCTTCGACAAGGGCGAGGCCACGCTGATGGACGCCGGCGAGGAACTCGTCACCGTCGCGCTGCCGCCGACCCCGCGCGGCCCCGGCACCACCCTCGGCCTCGCCACCTGCTACGACCTCCGCTTCCCCGAGCTCTTCCGCGGCCTCACCGACGCGGGCGCCGAGGTCCTCGTCGTCCCGGCCGGCTGGCCCGCCCGCCGGCGCGCGCACTGGTCGCTGCTGACGCGGGCGCGCGCCGTCGAGAACCAGACGTACGTCCTCGCCTGCGCCACCGCCGGCACGCACGCGGGCGTGGAGCAGTCCGGGCACAGCGTCGTCGTGGACCCCTGGGGCGAGGTGCTCGCGGAGGCGGGGACGGGCGAGGAGGTGCTGACGGTCGAGCTGGACCTGGCGAACGTCGCGCGCACCCGCGAGCGGTTCCCGGTGCTCAGGGACCGACGGCTGGGGCTGGCCGCGCCCGGGACGACGGCGTAAGCGTAGGCGCGGGCGCGGGCGCGGGCGCCGGAGCCGTAGCCGGAGCTGAAGTGGCGCGCTGAGGCTGTGTGGGGTCCTCAGGGGCTGTTCCTCCGAGTGCGGTTCCTCTGCGCCCTGTTCCTCCGCGCTCAGCCCTCCTCGCGCTCCTTCTCCGCCATCCGGATCACGCACACCGCCACCGCGATGAGCAGCGCGTGGTCCGCGTCCTCCCGTACGACATCCACGCCGTACGTCTCCCGCACCCGCAGCCACCGCCGCGAGATGTGTGCCAGCAGCTCGCCGTCGTACTCGACCGCGAACTCCCGGTCCAGGATCCGGCCGCTGACGTCCAGTTCGGTGCCCTCGGCCAGGCTCACGCGGTAGTGGTTGCGCAGCAGCGACAGGCGCTTCTTACGGATGGTCGCGAGCGTCTCGCCGTCCCGCTCGATGGTCATCGCGTCCCGCAGGCTGAGCAGCTTCTGCCGCAGCGTGACCAGCACCCGGCCGTCGGGGTCCTTCAGCTCCAGGGTGTCACGCAGCCGCAGCGCCTTGCCGTCGACGAGATAGGCGTGCCGGCCGTGCTCGTCCTCGATCCAGTAGTCGTCGCCGATCGCGAAGATCTTGTCGCGTACGAGATATTTCATGCGGTACGGGTACCCCGGCGGCGGGCGGTCATGGCCGCCCCGGGGCAGGTGCACGCGGACGGCGCAGGGCGCGGGGTGTGGGGTGTGGGGTGCGCGGAGGGGGCGCGGCGGCTGTCGGTGGTGGGTGGCACCCTTGTTCCATGACCGATGCGACTCCCGCCCCCGCTCCCTCCGCGTCCCGCCGCGCCCGTGTCCGTGCCCCCGAGCTGATCGGCAAGGGCGGCTGGCTCAACACGGGTGACGCCTCCTACACCCTCGCCGACCTGCGGGGACGCATCGTCATTCTGGATTTCTGGACGTTTTGTTGCATTAACTGCCTGCATGTGCTCGACGAACTGCGGGAGCTGGAGGAGAAGCACCGCGACACGGTGGTGATCATCGGTGTCCACTCGCCGAAGTTCGTGCACGAGGCCGAGCACCGGGCCGTCGTCGATGCCGTGGAGCGGTACGAGGTGCACCACCCCGTGCTGGACGATCCCGAGCTGGCGACCTGGAAGCAGTACGCCGTGCGGGCCTGGCCCACGCTGGTCGTGATCGATCCCGAGGGGTACGTCGTCGCGCAGCACGCGGGCGAGGGGCATGCGCACGCCATTGAGAGGCTCGTCCAGGAGCTGGAGGCGGAGCACGCCGCCAAGGGGACGCTGCGGCGCGGGGACGGGCCGTATGTGCCGCCGGAGCCCGTCGCGAGCGATCTGCGGTTCCCGGGGAAGGTGCTGGCGCTGCCGGGCGGGACGTTCCTCGTCTCGGACTCCACCCGGCATCAGCTGGTCGAGCTGGCGGCGGACGGCGAGAGCGTCGTACGGCGGATCGGCAGCGGGGAGCGCGGCTTCGGGCCCGACGCCTTCAGCGAGCCGCAGGGGCTCGCGCTGCTGCCCGACGGCAAGGTGATCGTCGCCGACACGGTGAACCACGCGCTGCGTACGTACGACCCGGTCAGCGGCGCGATCGAGACCGTCGCAGGGACCGGCCGGCAGTGGTGGCAGGGCTCGCCGTCCGCCGGGCCCGCGCGGGAGGTCGATCTCTCCTCGCCGTGGGACGTCGCCTGGTGGGCGGACCGGGTGTGGATCGCCATGGCCGGGGTCCACCAGCTGTGGACGTACGACCCGGCGACCGGGACGGTCCAGGTCGCGGCCGGTACGACGAACGAGGGCCTGGTGGACGGGTCGGCCGACGCGGCGTGGTTCGCGCAGCCGTCCGGGCTCGCGGCCGACCCGGCCGCCGACCGGCTGTGGGTCGCCGACTCCGAGACCAGCGCGCTGCGGTACATCGAGAGGGACCAGAGGGACGAGAAGGACCAGAGGGATGAGAGGGACCAGGGGGACGAGAGGGACGGGGACACCTTCGTCGTGCGGACCGCCGTCGGCACCGGGCTCTTCGACTTCGGGCACCGCGACGGCGCCGCCGGCCAGGCGCTCTTCCAGCACCCGCTGGGCGTCACGGCGCTCCCGGACGGCTCCGTCGCCGTGGCGGACACGTACAACCACGCCCTGCGGCGGTACGACCCCGCCTCCGGCGAGGTGTCCACGCTGGCGACCGACCTGCGCGAGCCGAGCGACGCCGTCCTTGTCGGCGACGACATCCTGGTCGTCGAGTCCGCCCGCCACCGGCTGACCCGGCTGCGGCTGCCCGACGAGGCGGTACGCGTCGAGTCCGTCGCGCACCGCACCCGGCGGGCCGCGACCGAGGTCGCCCCCGGCGCGCTCCGGCTGGACATCGTCTTCACCGCGCCGACCGGCCAGAAGCTCGACACCCGCTACGGCCCCTCGACCCGGCTGCTCGTCTCCGCCACCCCGCCCGAACTGCTGGCGGACGGCTCGGGCGCCGGTACGGATCTGAGCCGCGACCTCGTCCTCGCCGACGGCGTCACGGAAGGGGTGCTGCACGTCTCCGCGATGGCGGCCTCCTGCGACGACGACCCGCTGAACGAGTACCCGGCCTGCCATGTCCACCAGCAGGACTGGGGCGTTCCGGTCACTGTCAGCGGCGACGGGGTCTCCCGGCTCGGGCTTGTTCTCGCCGGGCTCGACGCGTAGCCGCCCGGCTCCCCGTGTTCGGGAGGCTTGTCCGTGGCGGCCGGTGCTGCTCAGGCTTCCAGGAACGCCACCAGCGCGTTCGCCAGCAGGAACGGGTCGTCCGCGCCGCACAGTTCGCGCGCGCTGTGCATCGACAGGATCGCCACCCCGATGTCGACGGTCTGAATGCCGTGTCTCGCCGCGGTGATCGGGCCGATCGTCGTGCCGCACGGCATCGAGTTGTTGGAGACGAACGTCTGCCACGGCACGCCCGCCCGCTCACAGGCGGCGGCGAAGACGGCCCGGCCGCTGCCGTCCGTCGCGTACCGCATATTGACGTTGACCTTGAGGATCGGGCCGCCGTTGGCGCGCGGGTGGTGCGTCGGGTCGTGTCGGTCGACGTAGTTGGGGTGCACGGCGTGGCCGGTGTCCGACGACAGGCAGATCGTTCCTGCGAAGGCCCGGGCGCGGTCCTCGAAGGAGCCGCCGCGCGCCAGCACCGAACGTTCGAGCACGGTGCCGAGCAGCGGGCCGTCGGCGCCCGTGTCCGACTGCGAGCCGTTCTCCTCGTGGTCGAACGCGGCCAGCACCGGGATGTACGGAAGCGGCGCGGTGGCGGCAGCGCCCGCCGTCTCCGAGGCCGTCGCCACCGCCGCCAGCGCCGCCGTACCCGCGTGCACCGAGATCAGGTTGTCCATCCGCGGCCCGGCCAGCAGCTCACGGTCGCGGCCGAGATACGCGGGCGGCTCGATGGCGTGCGGCATCAGGTCCCAGCCGGTGATGTCCTCCGCGTCGACCCCCGCCTCCTCGGCCACGAAGCGGATCAGATCGCCCTCCTCGGGCTGCCCGAGCCCCCAGATCGGCTGCATGTGCCGCTGCCGGTCCAGCTTGAGGCCCTCGGTGTTGACCGAACGGTCCAGATGCACGGCCAGCTGGGGAACGCGCAGCAGCGCCCGGTCGACGTTCACCAGCCGGTGCGTGCCGTCCCGCAGGCTGATCCGGCCCGCCAGCCCGAGATCGCGGTCGAGCCAGGTGTTGAGCAGCGTCCCGCCGTAGATCTCGACGGCGATCTGGCGCCAGCCGTACGAACCGGTGTCCGGCAACGGCTTCACGCGGAGATTCGGTGAGTCGGTGTGCGCGCCGACGATCCGGAAGGGGGTGTGCGGCTCGGCGCCCTCCGGGACGTACCAGGCGATGAGCGCCCCGCCGCGCAGTACGAACCGGCCGCCCGTCGACCCGTCCCACGCGTCCGTCTCCCGCACCTGGCGGAAGCCCGCCTTCTCCAGGCGCTCCGCGGCGTTGGCCACGGCGTGGTACGGCGTCGGGCTCGCCGCCAGGAAGGTCATGAGGTCGTCGGTGTGGCCGCGGTCGAAGCGGACGGAAGTGCTCATGGGGTTCACCATAACGACGGGGTCGGACAGCGGCCTTGGCACCGGCGGTAACGGCATGTGCCAAGGCCGGTACGCGGCGGTCGCGGGCCGACATCGTGCGCCCGCGGTGCGGATACGGTGCGGATGCGGTGCACGAGTGGTGCGCAAGTGGTGCGCAAGTGGTGCGGATACGGCGGAGGTGCGGGCGCTCCCCTGGAGGAGCGCCCGCACTCGGGGTGCCAACGGGACCGACAGGGCCGATGGGACTGACGAGGCCGATGAGACCGACGGGACCGATGGGACTGACGAGGCCGATGAGACCGACGGGGCCGTGACCGGCCGTCTCAGAAGGCCGCTTCGTCCAGCTCCATCAGCGAGTTGTCGACGCTCTCCGCCAGCGCCCGCTCCGTCGCGACCCCCGGCAGCACGTTCGCCGCGAAGAACTTCGCCGCGGCGATCTTGCCCTGGTAGAACGCCACATCCTTCGCCGCGGCCGTCTCCAGCTTCTCCGCGGCCACCGCGGCACCGCGCAGCAGCAGGTAGCCGACGACCACATCGCCCGAGGCCATCAGCAGGCGCGTCGTGTTGAGCCCGACCTTGTAGATGTTCTTGACGTCGTCGCCGGTGGCGGTCAGGTCGGCCAGCATCGCGCCGACGATCGCCTCCAGGTGGCCGGCGGCGGTAGCGAGCGCCTCGCGGGCCGGGGCCAGCTCCGTACCGCCGGTGCCGACCGCGAGGAACGTCCTGATCTCCTCGGAGAGGGTGTTCAGCGCCTGGCCCTGGTCGCGGACGACCTTCCGGAAGAAGAAGTCCTGGCCCTGGATCGCCGTGGTGCCCTCGTAGAGCGTGTCGATCTTGGCGTCCCGGATGTACTGCTCGACCGGGTACTCCTGGAGGTAGCCGGAGCCGCCGAAGATCTGGAGGGACTGCGCGAGCTGCTCGTACGACCGCTCGGAGCCGTACCCCTTCACGATCGGCAGCAGCAGGTCGTTCAGGCCGTGCAGGGCCTTGGTGTTCTCGCCCTCGGCCTCCTTGACGGCGATCTCGTCCTGGACCGAGGCGGTGTACATGACGAGCGTGCGCATGCCCTCCGCGTACGCCTTCTGCGTCATCAGCGAGCGGCGCACGTCCGGGTGGTGCGTGATGGTGACCTTGGGCGCGGCCTTGTCCATGAACTGCGCCAGGTCGGGGCCCTGGACGCGCTCCTTGGCGTACTCCAGCGCGTTCAGATAGCCGGTGGAGAGGGTGGCGATGGCCTTCGTGCCGACCATCATGCGGGCGAACTCGATGATCCGGAACATCTGGCGGATGCCCTCGTGCTTGTCGCCGATCAGCCAGCCCTTGGCGGGGTGGCGGTCGCCGAAGGTCATCTCGCAGGTGTTGGACGCCTTGAGGCCCATCTTGTGCTCGACGTTCGTCGCGTACACGCCGTTGCGCGCGCCCAGTTCGCCGGTCGTCCAGTCGAACTCGTACTTCGGTACGAGGAAGAGCGAGAGGCCCTTCGTGCCGGGTCCGGCGCCCTCGGGGCGGGCGAGCACGTAGTGAAGGATGTTCTCCGACATGTCGTGCTCACCGGAGGTGATGAAGCGCTTCACGCCCTCGATGTGCCAGCTGCCGTCCTCCTGCTCGACGGCCTTCGTGCGGCCCGCGCCGACGTCCGAGCCGGCGTCCGGCTCGGTGAGGACCATCGTGGAGCCCCACTGTTTCTCGACGGCGATCGCGGCGGCCTTCTTCTGCGCCTCGTTGCCCTCCTCGAAGAGGATGCTCGCGAAGGCCGGGCCGGACGCGTACATCCACACGGCGGGGTTCGCGCCGAGGAGCAGCTCCGCGTACGCCCAGATCAGCGAGCGGGGGGCGGGGGTGCCGCCGATCTCCTCGGGGAGGCCGAGGCGCCAGTACTCGGAGTCCATGAAGGACTGGTAGCTCTTCTTGAAGGCGGCCGGTACGGGAGCGGTGTTGCTCTCCGGGTCGAAGACCGGCGGATTGCGGTCCGCGTCCGCGAACGACGTGGCGAGGTCGGTCTCCGCGAGGCGGGTGACCTCTTCGAGGATGCTCTTCGCGGTCTCGACGTCCATCTCCGCGAACGGGCCCGTCCCGTACAGCTTGTCGCGCCCGAGAACCTCGAAGAGGTTGAACTCGATGTCGCGGAGATTCGACTTGTAGTGCCCCATGGCGACGACTCCGTATGGTCCGGGAAGGTAAGGAAGACCGGTCAGATCGGTCAGTGATCGGTCAGTGATCGGTCGGTGATCGGTCGGGTGGATCCGGCATGGACCCGGCAGTACCGAGAGAGGTACTGGGTAGTAGCTACGATGATGCTACCCATGGGTAATAAGATGCAACCCCGTCCGGGTTTCTGTGACGCGCCCGACGGCTACTCTTGCGCTCATGTACGGCTACGACCAGAGCCCTGGCGCCCAGCAGCAGTACGCGCAGCAGACCCAGCAGCCGCAGCAGCCCATGGGTGGCTACGGCGAGCAGCCGCTGTATCCGGAGCCGTCGCCTCCGTCGCTGGGTGACGCCGTCCGGGCGTTCACGACGGGGTCGCTCCAGGCCGAGGACTTCCAGCAGATCTTCGCCACCTCGAAGGTGTACTGCCCGCGCGGCGACAACCCGGGCTTCCTTGCGCTGCACAACACCCAGCAGCCGGTGATCCCGATGTTCTCGACGCTCAAGGAGCTGCGGCGGTACGCGGGCAAGGAGTCGAAGTACTTCGTGATCACGGGTGCGGAGGTGATCGACCTGCTGCCGACGGGGTACGGCTTCGTGCTCGACATGGAGGGCGATCACCGGATGGTGTTCGACGCGAAGGCGGTCGAGCAGATGGTGGACTTCGCGATGCGCCGCATGTACGGCTGACCTCTCCCTTCTCGTTTCTCAGGGCCCGCTCCGGGCGCACGCCGGAGCGGGCCCTCTGCGTGTCCGGGCGCGGGTGCGCCCCGGGGGACCGCTTGCAGGATGTTCAGCATTCAACTAAATTGGTGGTGAGACCGAGGAGGCCCACCATGCCCGCAGTGACCGTCGACAACCCGCTGACCCTGCCCCGCGTGGCGGCTCCGGCCGACGCCGTGGCCCGTCCCGTACTCGCCGTCACCACCGCGCCCAGCGGCTTCGAGGGCGAGGGCTTCCCGGTGCGGCGCGCATTTGCGGGCATACGGTACGAACATCTCGACCCGTTCATCATGATGGACCAGATGGGTGAGGTGGAGTACGCGGCGGGCGAGCCGAAAGGGACCCCCTGGCATCCGCACCGCGGCTTCGAGACCGTCACGTATCTGATCGACGGCAGCTTCATCCACCAGGACAGCAACGGTGGCGGCGGGACCATCAGGAACGGCGACACCCAGTGGATGACGGCCGGCTCCGGCCTCCTGCACATCGAGGCCCCGCCGGAGTCGCTGGTCATGTCGGGCGGGCTGTTCCACGGGCTCCAGCTCTGGGTGAACCTCCCCGCGTCCGACAAGATGATGGACCCCCGCTACCAGGACATCCGCGGCGGCCAGGTCCAGCTGCTGACCTCGCCCGACGGCGGCGCGCTGCTGCGGGTGATCGCGGGCGAGCTGGACGGGCACGAGGGCCCCGGCATCACGCACACCCCGATCACGATGATCCACGCGACGCTGCGGCCCGGCGCGGAGGTCACGCTGCCGTGGCGCGAGGACTTCAACGGCCTCGCGTACGTCCTGGCCGGCCGCGGCTCGGTCGGTACGGACCGGCGCCCGGTGCGCACCGGGCAGACGGCGGTGTTCGGCGCGGGCGGCGCCATCACCGTACGGGCGGACGGCACGCAGGACGCGAACACGCCCGACCTGGAGGTCGTGCTGCTCGGCGGGCGGCCGATCCGGGAGCCGATGGCGCACTACGGCCCGTTCGTGATGAACAGCCACGCCGAGCTCAAGCAGGCGTTCGACGACTTCCAGGCGGGGCGTCTGGGGACGGTCCCGGCGGCGTAGGTGGTGCCGCCCGCTACCGCTGGGTGATCACCACGCTGGAGACGGCCTTGTCGTGCAGGCACTGGCGGTACGGCTTGTCCCAGCAGCACCACAGGACGTTCAGCGTGCCGAGGAACGGCACGAGCGCCATGGGGAACGTCACCCAGTACCGCCCCAGGGCCCGGAGGAAGGACAGCCGTTCGCCGTCCTGGAGCCGGACCACGCGCAGCTTGAAGAGGCGCTTCCCGAACGTGCCGCCGTAGCGCCAGGTCATGTACGGCTCGTAGCCGAGGAGCAGCGCGAGCAGGGCGGCGTAGATGACCACGGCGACCGCCTTGGAGGCCCCGCTGTCCATCCCGACGGCGTACTGAACCAGCCCCGCGCCTCCCGCCAGCACGGCCAGCGCGAGGAGCAGGATGACGCCGTCGACGAGCCGCGCCCCGAGCCGCACCCCGGGCGGCGGAAGCAGCGAGAGCGGCGGCCCCTGACCGGGCGGGGGCGGCTGCATGACGGGCGGACCGTAGCCCGTCCAGGGCTGAGAGGCGTACGGGGACGAGGGATACGGCGGCGGCACGGCGTACGGCGGCTGCGCGGCGTACGGCTGTGGACCGTAGCCGGTCCACGGCTGCGCGGCGTACGGGGGCGAAGGGGGCGCCGGGTGCCCGTCCTGCGGCGGGTGCCGCGGTGGGGTCGGCGGCTGCGGAGGTATCTGCGCTGGGTCGTCGCTCACGTCGGCTAGGAGATCAGGAGCCGCGTCCCCGGTTCCAGCGGATATTCCCCCGGCCCGTGTGACGGCACGTCACCCGGGCGGCGCTGTCCCGGAGGACAGGGGCGTGGTGGCGTGCTCGGGTGGGGGGATGCGGACGCCGTCGACGCCCTCCCTTCTGCCCGAGAGTGCTCGGCGGCTCGCCGCCTGGTGCGGGGTGTTGCTGCTGGTCTCCGGTGTGGTCGCGGTGGCGGTCTGGCTGTGCGTCACCTTCAAGACGGCCGTCACCCCCGTCCTGCTCGCCATCCTCGGCACCGCGCTCCTCGGGCCGCTGCACCGGCGGCTCGTCGCGCTGCGGCTGAACAAGTCGCTGGCCGCCGTGCTGACCTGCGTCGCCGTGGTGGCGGTGGTCGGTGGGGCCGGGTACATCGTCGTCAGCGCGCTGATCGACAGCGGCGACCAGATCCTGGCCTCGCTGCGGCAGGCCGCGAAGGACCTGTCCAAGCACTTCGGCGCCGCAGGCACCTCGCTCGACGACGTCGCGAAGAACGCCAAGAACCTGCTCGGGAAGTTCGGCGCCACCGCCGCCTCCGGCGTGCTCACCGGGATCAGCGTCGTCGGCGAGCTCATCGCCACCGCCGTGCTCGCGCTGCTGCTGATCTTCTTCTTCCTCCGCGACTCCGACCGTGTGGCGGGCTCGCTCAGATCCCTCGCGCCCGCCTCGACGGGCGAGACCGTCGAGGCCATGGCGCGGCACGCCTTCGGCGCCGTCGAGGGCTTCATGCGCGGGACGACGGTCATCGCCCTGATCGACGCCGTCTGCATCACCATCGGCCTGCTGATCCTGCGGGTGCCCGGCGCGGTCGGGCTCGGCGCGCTGGTGTTCGTCGGCGCGTACATCCCGTACCTCGGCGCCTTCATCTCCGGCGCAGTCGCCGTGCTGGTCGCGTTCGCCGACCGGGGGTGGATCATCGGCCTCTGGGCGCTGGGGGTGGTGCTCGCCGTGCAGGTGCTTGAGGGGCATGTGCTCCAGCCGGTGATCCAGAGCCGTACGGTCCAGATGCACCCGGCCGTGGTGATGCTGGCCATCACGGCGGGCGCGAGCGTCGCCGGGATCCTCGGCATGCTGCTCGCCGTCCCCGTGACGGCGGCGGCCTTCGGCGTGCTCTCCGAGCTGCGGGAGCGGTACGGGCAGTCCGCGTGAGATGCGCGGTGTGAGGTGCGTCAGTCGCGCGTGCCGTGTGCGTCGCGGCCGTCGCGGCCGTCGTGCTCGTACAGCTCGAACCAGATCGACTTGCCCTCGCCCCTCGGGTCCACGCCCCACGCGTCCGCCAGCATCTCCATCAGCAGCAGCCCGCGCCCGCTGGAGGCCAGCTCGCCGGGGCGTCTGCGGTGCGGGAGTTCGTCGCTGGCGTCGGTGACCTCCACGTGCAGCCTGCGGTCGCCGCGCTCGCCCCTGGCCTCCGCGACCAGCAGCGCGTCGTTGTCGGTGTGGACCAGGACGTTCGTGAGCATCTCGGAGACCATCAGCTCGGCCGCGTCGACCTGCTCCTGATCCGTCCAGTCGCGCAGCAGCTGACGCAGCTGCCTGCGGGCGCCCGCGATCCGTTCCGGTTCCGCCTGGGCGACGGTCAGGGCGGTGCGCCGGGCCTTCGGGCGGGCCGCGGGGGCGGGGGTACGGTCGCGGGCGAGCAGGAGCAGCGCGATGTCGTCCTCGCGCCGGTCGGCCAGCGGACCGGTGGTGTAGTGCGAGGTGGGGCCGTGTACGGCCTGGACCAGGTCGTCGGCCAGCTTCTCCAGGGAGCCGCCGCCGTGCTCCTCCATGACGGGCCGCAGCCGCTCCCAGCCGGACGCCATGTCGTGGCCGCCGGTCTCGATCAGCCCGTCCGTGCAGAGCAGGAGCGTTTCGCCGGGCTCCAGGCCGAGCCGGGTCGTCGGATAGTCCGAGTCCGCCTCGATGCCGAGCGGCAGCCCGCCCAGGGTCTGCCGGATGACCGCCGTCCCGTCGGCCGCGAGGATCACCGGGTCGGGGTGGCCCGCGCGGGCGATGTCGAGCGTCCCGGTCTCGGGGTCGACCTCCAGATAGAGGCAGGTCGCGAAGCGCGGGCCGCGGTTCTCGTACGCCGCCTGGGACTCGTACGCCGCCTGGGACTCGTAGGCCGTCCGGGACTCGTACGACGCCTTCGGTGCCGTGGAGCTCGCGTCCTCGACGCCGTCCGTGCCGTACAGCTGGAGCCCGGCGAGGAAGCGCGAGGCCCGGGAGAGGACCGCGTCCGGCCGGTGGCCCTCGGAGGCGTACGCCCGCAGCGCGATCCTGAGCTGCCCCATCAGGCCGGCGGCCCGTACGTCGTGTCCCTGGACGTCCCCGATGACCAGCGCGAAGCGCCCCGTTCCCCGGCCCCTCGGGTTTCCCGGGCCGCCGTGGCCGCCCGGGCCGCCCTGGCCGCTCCGTCCGCCCGGCAGCGGGATCATGTCGTACCAGTCGCCGCCGACCTGGAGCCCGCCGCCGGTCGGCACGTACCGCGCGGCGACCGTCATGCCCGGGATCGCCGGGCCCGTCGTCGGCATCATCGAGCGCTGGAGGCCGAGGGACAGCTCGCGCTCCGACTCGGCGGTCCCGGCGCGCGCCAGCGCCTGCGCGAGCATGCGCGCCACCGTCGTCAGGACGGACCGCTCGTCCGGCGAGAACGCGACGCGGTGCTTGAAGGCCGCCATCCAGGTGCCCAGCGTCCGGCCCGCGACGATCAGCGGGACGAACGCCCAGGAGCTGCGGTCGAAGCGCTGCACGTACTGCCAGGCGGTCGGATAGCGGCTCTCGTACTCCTCGGGGGCCGACAGATAGATGGCCCGGCCGGTCCGCACCACCTCCGCCGCCGGGTAGTCCGTGCTCAGCGCCATGTCCTCGAACGGGCCGATGTCCCCGGCGTCGTGCCCGTGGTGCCCGATGATCCGCAGCCGCTCGCCGACGACGCTGAAGACCGCGAGCCCGTCAGGCGAGAAGCCGGGCATGGACAGCGAGGCGGCGACGCGCAGCACCTCGCTGGTGGAGCGGGCCTCGGCCAGCGCCCGCCCCGCGTCCAGCAGGAACGCCTCGCGGGAGCGGCGCCAGTCGCCGGTGACCGACGTACCCTCGACCGCCGTCCCCGGGCGCGGCTCGGACACCACCTCCTGGACGGTGCCGTTCAGCTCGGACTCCGTGGTGCCGTCGGGCCGTATCCGCACGGTGGGTCTGCACCGGGACCGTACGGTGCGCAGCACCCGCCCCTCGCTGTCCACGATCCGCATCCGGGCCTCGGCCAGGGTGTCCTCGGCGAGGGCGAGCCTGATGATGCTGATGATCTCGTTCCAGTCGACCGGGTGGTAGTGGGCACGGACGACGCTCTCCGGCAGGACGGTCGGTTCGGCGGGGAGTCCGTAGAGCCGGGCCGCCTGGGCGTCGAGGGCGATCGTGTTGGACGCGCTCTCCCAGCGCCACACGCCGGTGGCGATGGCGGCCAGGACCTCCTCGGTGCGCATTGCCCCACTTTATGAATATCAGCAGACCGGACGCCACCGAGAGCGGCGCGGACCCCCGCCGAGTGCGCTGTGGTGCTCCGCCGACCGCGCTGCGGCGCTCTGCCGGGAGGGGTGTCCGTGCCGGGCGCTAACCTTGTGTCTCCTGGCACACCCCTCGATTGCTAAGACTGGATGAACGACGATGCATCGGTACAGGTCCCATACCTGCGGCCAGCTCCGCGCCTCCGACGTCGGTGCCGACGTCCGGCTGAGCGGCTGGCTGCACAATCGCCGAGACCTGGGCGGCATCCTCTTCATCGATCTCCGTGACCACTACGGTCTGGTGCAGCTCGTCGCCCGTCCCGGCACCGCCGCCAACGAAGCGCTGTCCAAGCTCACGAAGGAGACCGTCGTCCGCATCGACGGCAAGGTCTCCGCGCGCGGTGCGGAGAACGTCAACCCGGAGCTGCCGACGGGCGAGATCGAGATCGAGGTCTCCGAGGTCGAGATCCTGGGCGCGGCCGGCCCGCTGCCGTTCACGATCAACGCCGAGGACGGCGTCAACGAGGAGCGGCGTCTGGAGTACCGCTTCCTGGACCTGCGCCGCGAGCGCATGCACCGCAACATCATGCTGCGTACGGCGGTCATCTCCGCCATCCGGCACAAGATGACCGCGCTCGGCTTCAACGAGATGGCCACCCCGATCCTCACCGCGACCTCCCCCGAGGGCGCCCGTGACTTCGTGGTCCCTTCCCGGCTGAACCCCGGCAAGTTCTACGCGCTGCCGCAGGCCCCGCAGCAGTTCAAGCAGCTGCTGATGATCTCCGGCTTCGACCGCTACTTCCAGATCGCGCCCTGCTTCCGCGACGAGGACGCGCGCGCGGACCGCTCGCCGGGCGAGTTCTACCAGCTCGATGTCGAGATGAGCTTCGTCGAGCAGGAAGACGTCTTCCAGCCGATCGAGAAGCTGATGACCGAGCTGTTCGAGGAGTTCGGCGGCGGACGCCACGTCACGTCCCCGTTCCCGCGCATCCCGTTCCGCGAGTCGATGCTGAAGTACGGCAACGACAAGCCGGACCTGCGAGCCAAGCTGGAGCTGGTCGACATCTCGGACGTCTTCGCCGACTCCGGCTTCAAGGCGTTCGCGGGCAAGCACGTCCGCGCGCTGCCGGTGCCGGACACGGCGGGCCAGTCGCGCAAGTTCTTCGACGGGCTCGGCGCGTACGCGGTCGAGCACGGCGCGAAGGGCCTGGCGTGGGTGCGGGTCGGTGACGACGGCGCGCTGAGCGGCCCGATCGCCAAGTTCCTTACAGAGGACGACGTCAAGCTCCTCACCGAGCGCCTCTCGCTCGTCCCCGGCCACGCGATCTTCTTCGGCGCGGGCGAGTTCGACGAGGTCTCCAAGATCATGAGCGCGGTCCGGGTCGAGGCGGCCAAGCGCGCGGGCCACTTCGAGGAGGGCGTGTTCCGGTTCTGCTGGATCGTCGACTTCCCGATGTACGAGAAGGACGAGGAGACCGGGAAGATCGACTTCTCGCACAACCCGTTCTCGATGCCCCAGGGCGGTCTCGACGACCTGGAGACGAAGGACCCGCTGGACATCCTGGCGTGGCAGTACGACATCGTCTGCAACGGCATCGAGCTGTCGTCCGGCGCGATCCGTAACCACGAGCCCGAGCTGATGCTCAAGGCGTTCGAGATCGCGGGATACGACCGCGAGACCGTCGAGCACGAGTTCGCCGGCATGCTCCGCGCCTTCCGCCTCGGCGCCCCGCCGCACGGCGGCATCGCCCCGGGCGTGGACCGCATCGTCATGCTGCTGGCGGACGAGCCGAACATCCGCGAGACGATCGCCTTCCCGCTCAACGGCAACGCCCAGGACCTGATGATGGGCGCGCCGACGGAGCTGGACGAGTCGCGGCTGCGCGAGCTGAACATCGCGCTGCGCAAGCCGGTCGCGAAGCCGTCGGCGAAGCCGGCGGAGTAGCGGTTCTTCAGATTCTCTGCGTTTGAGTCTGAGTCTGAGTCTGAGTCTGCTTCTGCTTCTGGCTCTGGCTCAGTCTCTGCCCCTGTTCCTCCCGTCGTGATGGTTGACGGGAGGGGCGGGGGCAGAGGCTTTTTCTGTTCGGTGGTGCGAACAACTGGGCCGGGGACGGCCGGGGTTGTCGGGTTGAGCCGTCACTTCACTTGAATGCTCACAGTCACCATCGATTTACGGAAAGTAAAACAGCTGTCACGGGGAAAGGTCCTTTCCATGAACCACGACGGTGAACAGCGCAACCAGTACGACCAGTACGACCAGAGCAACCAGAGTCTCCAGAGCAACCAGGGTCACCAGCCCGACCAGAGCCGTCGGCACGACCACTGCGTGACCTTTCGGCTTCCCGGGCACCCCAGGAGCGTCGGCCGGGCACGGGATGTGCTGCGGCGCGACTTCGGACTGCTCGGGGAGCCCGGTGACACCGCCGCGCTGCTGCTGTCGGAACTCGTCACCAACGCCCTGCGCCACGGGAGCCCGCGCGGGCGGGAGATCGCCGTCAACCTGTTCCGCGTCGAGGAGCTGCTCGGGCTGGAGGTCGAGGACGCGGGCGAGTGCCTGCCCCGGCCGCGCGTTTCGGAGCCGGACGACGAGTGCGGGCGTGGGCTCGCGCTGATCGACGCGCTGGCCGACGACTGGGGGGTGGCGCCCAGGAGCGGGCCTGGGAAGCGGGTGTGGGCGACGCTGAAAGTGGTGGGGCGGGGTGAGCCGGGCGGGCCCGGCGGTCCGGGCGCGCGGAGCGAGTGGGGCGAGCGCGGCGAGCGCGGCTGCCGGAGCTGTCGGACGCTGAGTCCCGAGCCGCCCGATCTGCGCGACCGGGCGTCACAGCCAGGTCGTTGACACGATCGCGCGCGCTGCCGCGACTTCGTGGCGCAGGGGGGCCAGGGGGCTCCGCTCGTCGGCCTCGGTTCGCGTTTCGGCCTCGGTTTCCGCTGCGGGTACGGATCCGGCCTCGGCGTACGGGTACGGATCAGGCCGTACCCGTGCCCGTGCCCGTACCGCCGTGCGGCTCGACCGTACGGCCTCGGCCAGTTCCCGCAGTTGGCGTTCGACGCCGGCGACCTCGGCGGGGGAGGGCGGCCGGGCGCCGTGGTCGACGCGGACCCGGGCCGCCGTGGTCGCGTCCACGACGCGCTCCACCGCGACGACGAGCGGCCACCAGGCCATGGCGCGGGTGCCGGTGGGCGGGGGTTCGGTCAGGGCCCGCTGGAACTCGGTGCGTACGACCGAGAGTTCGCGGTAGATACGGCGGCGCTGCCGCACCCGTTCCGGCTGGTCGGCGCCGGGCGCGAAGGCGCTCCTTACGTACTCCGCCGTGTCGTCCACCGCGGTCGCCAGCCGGGTGCCGACCCGGGTGTGCCAGCTCTCCGGCCAGAGCAGATAGCCCGCCACCAGCGCGATCCCACAGCCGATCATGCTGTCGGTGAAGCGCGGGAGCACCAGGTCGAAGCCCTCGTGGTTGAGGGTGTCCGAGATCAGCAGGATCACCGGGGTGATGGCCGCCGTCTGGAACGCGTACCCCTTCGCCGACACCGCCGGCACGATCCCCGCGAGCACCAGCATCACCCCCACGTCCCACCACCCGCGCGGGGTCGCCGACAGCACCGCCGCCGCGACGACCAGCCCGGCCACCGTGCCCAGCGCGCGGAGCACGGCGCGCGAGAAGACCGAGCCGTAGTCCGGCTTGAGGATGAAGGTGACGGTGAGCGCGACCCAGTACGAACGCGGCACGGTGACGAGCGAGACCAGCGCCTGGGCGAGGCCGATGCAGAGCGCGAGGCGGAGCCCGTAGCGCCAGGACGCGGCGGAGAGCAGGACGTCGCGGGCGGCGCGGCGGGCACGGACGCGGAGGGCGGCGGGGCGGCCGAGGCGGTCGGTGGTGTTGGAGGTGGCGCTGGTGGCGGCGCTGGTGGCGCTGGTGGTGGCCGTGGCCGTGGCGGTGGTGGTGTTCGCGAGCGTGGTTGTCTCGGCGGTTCCGGCGGTTCCGGTCGTTCCGGTTGTCTCGTGCACCACCGACGCCGCGTGCCGCAGCGCCGTATCCACCGCCCGCTCGGCGGGGGTCCCGGGCGCCGGCAGCTCCGGGGGCGGCCCGCCCGTACGGCCGGTGGCGACCGCGTCGGCCAGCTCCCGTACCGCCGCGGGGACGGCGGTGGGCAGCGGGCGGCCACCGGCCGTCAGATGTACGGCGGGTGTGGCCTCGACCAGTGGGATGACCACATTGAGCTGGGCGAGCAGCCGTACGAGGCCGGCGGAGCGGCCGTGCTCGCGGGCGCGGCGGGCGAGGACGAGGTCGTAGGCGTGGTTGAGGGCGTCGGTGACCGCTTGGCGTTTCGTGTCGTACGTGTCGTCCGCGTCGTACGTGTCGTGCGTACCGTCCGCCGCCGGGGTACGGCCCGCCGCCTCCAGCAGGTCCGCCAGCGCGCGGTACGTCCGGGCGACGGCGGCCCGTTCCGGTCCCCGGCCGCGCAGCGGCCAGGCCAGCAGCGACAGGACGAGGACGAACAGCCCGCCCAGCGACAGCAGCAGCGGCGCCACCCACCACGGCTCCGGCAGCCGCAGCCCCGCGCCCACCACCGCGTTGATCAGGAGCAGCAGCCCGGATACGGAGGCCACCGCGCCGATCGACGAGATCATCCCGGAGACGAGCGCGACCAGCGTCAGCACCCCGACGGCGAGCCAGCCGCCCTGCCCTTGGCCCTGCCCGTGGACGAGCGTGCCGATCGTGACGCCGACGGCTCCGAAGAGCTGCGGGAGCGCGATGTTGAAGATCCGCATCCGGTACGCGTCGGCGGTGTCGCCGAGGATGGCGAACAGCGCGCCCATCGACACCAGCGCGCCGTAGTCCGTCCGGTCCGTGGCGAGGCCGACCGCCAGGGGCGTGGCCAGGGCGACGGCGGCGCGGGCGACGGCGGCCCGGGGGACGGGGGCGGGGTGGGGACGCAGGTTCGCGAGGAGCCATGCGGGTGGGGCGAGGCGGGGGGAGCGGGGGTGAGAGCGCGAGCGGGAGCGCTGCTCGGGGGCGTGCTTGGGGGCTTGCTCGGGGGCGGGGGACTGGTCCGTCACCGGCTCAGGCCTGGTATCCCTCGACCTCGCCCGCGGGCCGTAGCGTCGCCTCGTCGGGGTTCTCGCCGTACTCCGACTTGGCGCGGCGCTGCCGCAGCAGGTCCCAGCACTGGTCGAGCCGTACCTCCACGGCGCGCAGCCGCTGCTGGTCGTCGTCCGTGAGGCCCTGTCGCTCGGTGGAACGGTCGCGGAGGGCGCGTTCCTCGGCGACCAGGTCGTTGATGTTCCGGAGGATCGCGTCGTCGCCGCCCCGGGGGTTCGCGAAGTTCATGGTTCGATCCTCCCGCCGTACTACCGCGCCTGCACGTCGGCTGCCTGTGTGCCGGTCTCCTGCTCGCCGGTCTCCTGCTCGTCGACCGCCCGGAGGTCGAGCCCGACGAGCAGCGACCGGTGGTCGGTGTCCGCCAGGTCGATGAAACGGGCGCTCCGTACGGAGAAGTCCTCGCCGCTCACCAGCACATGATCGATCTGCGCCCCCAGCGGCCTGGGCACGCCGGCCGGCCAGGACGGCGTCCGGCCCTCCCCCGCCAGCAGCGCGCTGTCGCGCAGCCCGCCGCTCTTCAGGAGGGCGCGGAAGGCGGCGTGGTCGCGGGTGGCGTTGAAGTCGCCCGCCACGATGACCGGACCGCCCGCCTCGCGCGCGGCGGCGGCGTACGTACGGATCCGGCCCAGCTCCGTACGCCAGTCGTCGACCATGCCGGGGATGGGCGGCAGCGGGTGGGCGAGCTGGAGGTGGACCGTACGGCCGCCGATCCGGGCGGTGGAGCCCGGCATGGCGAGGGTGCCCTCGACGCCGGCGGCGTCGGTGAGCGGGAAGACGGACAGGATGGCGGAGCCCTCGGCGCGGGAGGCCTTGACGACGTTGCGGTACGGGTAGTCCTTGGCCGGGATCCGGTCGGCGAGGAGGCGCGCGCAGACGAATTCGCACTCCTGGACGAAGACGAGGTCGGGCTTCTCGCGGCGGATGGTGTCGATGAGGCCGAGCGTTCCCTGGCCGAACTCGACGTTGGAGGTCAGGACGCGGAGATGGGTGGGGGCGGGGCCGTCGGAGGCGGTGTTGGTGCCGGTACCGGTGCTGGTGCGGGTGCCGGTGCCGGTGCCGGTGCTCGTGGCTGCGGCTGCGTCTGCGGCGTAGTCGCCGGGCTGGGCTCCCTGCGCGTCGTACGTGCGGACCGACCACCCCGTCGCGGCGAGCACCACCAGCGCCCAGACCATCCCCGTACGCCAGCGCAGCAGAGCGGCGGACAGCGCGGCGAGCGTGAGCGGCACGAGAAGCCAGGGGAGGAAGGCGAGGAGCTGCGGTACGGGGGTGACGGCGTCGGTGCCGAGGAGGCGGCAGCCGGTGAGGAGGGTGGCGCCGAGGAGGAAGAGCCCCGTGGCGGCGGCGAGGAGGCGCTCGTGGAGCGGGCGGGAGGTGGGTTGGTCGGTGGGGTGGTGGTCGCTGGAGTGGTTGGAGTGGTTGGCGGTCAACTGCGGCACGTTCACGGGCGGGCCTCTCGCTCGACAAGGGCTCGCGCCCCGTCCCATCCCATCAGACGCCGTACGTGGACGGTCCGTTGGCCATGCGCAGGTGCCTGCGTCGGTGCGTACATCCCCGTAGGCACACGTACGCGCATACGGGGACAGCGACGTCTGCCGCTGTTCCCGTATGCGCGTTGTGTGTTGGAGGGAGGTTGGTGGGTTTGTTGGTGGTGGTGCGGGTTCGGGGTCCGGCGTCAGGTCCTCGCACCGGATCCGATCCCGCGGTGGCTTGCCAGCGCCCACATCACGTACGCCGAGAGCGCCATGCCCACGACTGCCCAGACCGGCTTGTACGGCAGGTACATGAACTGCGCGACCAGGTTCAGTGCCGCGATCCCTATACCGACGTACCGGGCCCACTTGGCGCGGGTGGCGAGAAGCGCCAGCCCTGTGAGGGCGAGCAGCACGCCGAGCGCGAGGTGGATCCAGCCCCATGAGGTGATGTTGAACCGGTAGGCGTAGCCCGTGACGCTGTCGAGGAAAGAGTCCCTTCTGATGCCGGTGATGCCCTGGAGGATGTTGGTCGCCCCTGTGACCACCATCAGGACACCGGCAAGGATGCTGCCGCCGACAGCCCAGGCGGCCTTTCGCTCGGCATGCGCGCCGGTGCCGGAACCGTAACTGGTGCCGAAGTCCGACGACGTGCTCATGCCCCTTCCTGTGCCAGTGGTGCCTGTGCCCATGCCCGTGCCTGAGGTGGGGGGCCTGTGTGCTGTGTTCTGGCTCATACAGCCCATGGTGCTCCAGATGGAACAAAAGGGACATTCGAGTGGGTGGTATCGGGATAAAGATTAAGTAAAGGCCGGTATGTCGGCTGGTCAGGTGCGGGATGGGCGGGGGGAGGTGCGGGGCGATGGGTGCGGTGATGGGTGGGGTGAGGCGGCGGGAGGCGAGGTGCGACGCGGGTAGCGAGGCCGGGTGCGAGGCGGGGTGGGGGCGGACGGCGGCGACGTGGTCGTGTGCCGCGAGCCGCGAAGGCGGCCGGTGAGCCACGCGCCGAGGGACAGGACCAGGCCGGCGGCCATGACGGACCAGGCGGCCGTACGCAGTGAGACGGTCAGCGCGTCGTAGAGCGCGCGGGCCGCGGAACGGTCGCCGTTGTTCGGCAGGTCCGCCAGTACGGAACCCCGGGCCACCGCGACCGCGATGACCAGCAGCCCGGCGCCGATCGCGAAGGCGGCGCCGACGCGGACCAGCGTGCGGCGGCGGTCGGCGGCGAGCAGGACGGCCACCGCCGTGAGCACCAGCGTCCCCACGGCGGGCCGGATTCCGGCGGCGCGGAGTCCTTGGGCGACGTGGCGCCAGATGCCGAGGCTGTTGGACTCCAGGACGGTGATCTCCGTGTGCCGCACGGGAATGCGGTTGGCGAACGGCACGTTGTCGGTCACCAGCTGTCGCTTCACCTGCTCGGCGATGGGCGCCAGGTCGATGATCACCGTACGGCCGCGTGTGCCGGGCGCGTTTTTCCCGTTGCCGTTGTCGCCGCTGAGGACTTCGGCGGCGGCGGAGTGAACGGCGCGGGCGGCGGTCCGCCAGGCGTTGCTGAAGGCTTCGGTGGTCGCGAAGGACAGGACGGCTTCGTGCAGCAGATTCCGGACGCTCTGCTGGAGCGGACCGACTCTGACCTGCGTCATGACCTCGTCGGTGATCCGGTCGGCGACCGCCTGCCGTACGTGGGGGTCCGAGTCGAGCGGCGCCACGGTCGAGACGAAGCGGCCGGTGTCACCGACCTCCAGGTCGGACCAGGCGGCGATGGCGCTGAGGGGGGTGAGCAGCGCGAGCAGGACGATCAGGGCGCTGGAGACGCGGGCGAGGGAGCGGGCGACGGAGGAGGGCACTCTTCTAGGGGATGGCGCGCGGGCGGCGGGCGCGAGCGGGGCGCCGCCGACCCGGTGAGGTTGACGAGCGGGACGGCCGGGTGTGCTCTGGAGTGGGGGGCGTAGGGAAGGAGTTCCCGGTCATGGCCACACCTGTACGGATGCCGACGCGGCACCGCGCCTCATGGCACCGCGTAGCACGGCCCGCCACCGTCACCACCGCCACCGTCGGTACCGCTGCCGCTGCGGCACCTGGGCGGGCGACGACGACCGCCCTGGCGGGCGCCACGAGGTTCGACACCTCGTACGGCGTCACCGCCGGCGCCACGGTCGTTCACGGCGCAACCACCCGCCGACGTCACCGTCTGTCCCCTCTTGCTCTGGGGATACCGCTCGTCCTGGGCATCATCTACGGCGCCTACGCGGCAGCCATCGCCCGCGACGGCGGCCAGGCCACGAACGGCCAGCTGGCCCTCGCGCTGGTCTCCGGAGTGGTGCTGTTCGCCCTGCTGGTCGGGCTCCTTCTCGTACAGCACTCCCTGCCCCGCGAACCACGCGCCGCCGCCTGGGGCGCGGTAACGGGCGCGGCGGTCGGCTTCTTGGTGTGCCTCTCGGGCCACAGCGTCTTCTCGTCCTCGGGCCTGGGACTGCTGATCGCGGCGTGCGTGACGGCGGCGGTGTTCTACGTGCTGTACACACGAGAGCCGCGAGAGAGTTGAGGTGGGCTGAGCTGCCGGTGTTGGGTGTGGGTCAGGGCGGTTTTGAGTGGGGTGGGTGGGTGGCGGGGGTTGTTGGGATGGGGGCCGCCCCTCCTGGTGTGAGTGTCGCGTCTCCGTGTCAGGTGTAAAGGGCGCTCCTGCGTCGCGTCGCTGCGCGATGACCTTCGGTCACCCTTGACTCCTGTCCCGGAGTCGCAAGTGCGGCTTTTCGGGAGGGGCGGCCGGGGGGAGACCCTACACCCTGGGAACTGGGAAAACACCGGGTCCGGGACATGCAGAAGCCCCGCCCGACACGTGGTCGAACGGGGCTGCTCTGCTGTCTCAGGACCGGGCTACGCGGCCCGTAGCGGCTCACCGGGGGTGGCGCGCACGGGGCGTTTGTAGAGGCAGTCAGGGCATACGTACTGGACGTATCCGGGGCCGCTCACGCGTTCCACGTAGCCGATCTCTATCGGGGCACCGGTCATCGTCCCGCACGCGACGCAGACCACATCCGGAACGGTGACAGCGTCCGGGACGACGACGCGCAGCCACGCCTGCCCCCATGCGTTCCGGTGGTCCCCCTCATGATCGGCACCGAGCACGCACGGGATGCTGTTGATTCCGATGGGCGGTCGCCCCTCGAACCCGGGACGCTGCGCGCCGCACGTTTCTGTGAGGGCGTTCACGCGGTCACCCCCGTACGGACCTGGTGGACGCCGTGACCGGTGTACGGGTAATCGACACCGTGGGCAGCGAACCCTGCCGCGTAGCAGCGTTCCCGCTGAACCGGGGTGAGCCGCATGGTTTCCTCGGCCCGGAAAATCTCCCGGGCTTCCCTCGCGCTGGGGGCCGTCCACGGCTTCGACCACGGGCTGACCGGGGTGCCCGGCGCTGCTGAGGCTGCTACGGGTTCCGCGCGGCGCTTCCCGGTAGCGGGCAGCATCGCGGCAAGGATGAGGCGCAGGCATGCCACAAGGGCACGCGCGATAGAGTGACGCACGTCGGCAACTCCTGAGGTTGTCGGCCACGCCCCGGGAGTGTTGACGCACTCGCCGGGGTTTCTGTTTGATGTTGTGTCAGGGACCGTAACACCCCGGTCCGGACACCGGGAAGTCCCCACCGCCCACGGCGCGTTGACGTACTACGGGAGATCAACGACCGTCACGCCGCGCAGTTCACGGTAGAGCCGGGATGCGAGCATGCCCGGAAGTCTCCTCTTGCTGTACGCGGAGAGCACGTCATCCTCAGTGGTGACCCAACCGTCCAGCGTCAAGCGGTAGACGATCCCCGCCACCCCGTACAGGGGAGCTTTCCGGGCACGCAGCACGACGTACGGCCCGTGGCGCAGATGCGGACACTGCCGCGCGGACACCCGGGCGTGTTCGGCGCACACGGGCGGCATCGACGTGAGGGAACGTTCGGGCCATGTCGGCGGCGATTCCTCGCGCTGCCAGTCGATGAACAGCCATCCCTGCCGGTTCCGGTCGGCGGGCTCCCTGCACACCTGACACAACATGCGTTCCATGCATTCCCGTTGACGGCGCGGGTGCATCGAATGATAGAGAACCTTGCCCGGACCCGTGGTTTCCTCCATGCGAGCCCACAAGTTCCCGTGCTTGTCACGGTCCCCGGGACGCTTGCTCTTGTAAGCGAGCCGGTACCCATTCGGACTGTCCTCGATTTCCAGCTCCGATTGGAACGTGGCCACTTCGGTACTGAGTAAGGCGACGTAGGGGGTTAACAGCGACATGCGTCTCTGGCTCCTTGGCGGTACGTGGCCCCGTGCTGGGGCGGAGTTACTTGTCGTGGGTCACAATCACGATGATGAGCACGGCAATACCGACCCACACAACGGCAGAGGCAAGCGCCCAACCGATCTTTTGCGGGGCGCGCTTCACCACTGGATTTTTCCTAAGGTCATGTCCCCGCCGGCACACGTCCGGCAGGGAACTTTGAAGGCGTAGTGGCAGACGTCGCATCCCTCGAACCCGCAGCACACCGGGCACCAGACTTCACGGAATCCGATACATTCCCCGCAGTGCGGGCCTTTGCGGGGAGTTTCGGTTTCTGAGCGGCGATTGCGGGCGGTCACCCGGGTCTCCGCCTGGTCCGGTCTCTCTCCTTTTCCAGAAGGGGCCGGATGCGTTCCATGGCGGGACTGTGCGACCGGTCGTCGTCACCCGCGTACGGGGGCGGCCTGTCCGGGCACTCAGGATGTCCGCACTCACACGGTGGCCACCGAAGCACGGACCCGGTCGGCTGCCCGCTCACCGGGCTCACCACGTCTCACCCGGACCCGGCACGGAGAGCGCGAGAAGCCCGTCCGCGATACGGCGTAACCCCTCAGCGTCCGGCACCCCGGTGTAGCCCGTGCGAGGTACCCAGTCCGGAGCAAGTCGCCAGAAGCCCCCCGCTGCTATGAGCGTGTGTAACTCGTCGGTGTCGCTTGCAAGTCGACTCACCGGTGACAGTGCGGTCTGTTTCTTCGGCATATTGGCTGCCATACGGCCACCATCGGCGTGTTACCGAAGCGGCCCTAGTGGCAAGGGCAGTGGCAAGCCATTGCGACGTTGCCTAGATGACCAGGACTAGTGGCAGCCGTAGTGGCACTCTGGAGCTATGGGCATCGGGCAACTGATCAAGGACCTACGAACGACGCGTGGTTGGAGCCAAGGGAGACTTGCAGCGGAGATCAACGAAGCGTTCGGGACAGGGCTCACGCGGGAGTACGTGAGCGGCTGGGAGCGTTGCAAGGTGAAGCCGGGCCCGTTCTACCTGCGGTGCCTGTCTGCTGTGCTGGACGTTCCGCTCGCAGTACTTGAGGGTGAAGTGAAACGACGTACATTTATCAGTGACATCGCAGCTACTGCCATAGCCCCTGTAGTTGCCTCCGATCTCCTCGCTGCCGGTTTCAGCGCGCGACTCTCCGGCGGCCCTTCCGTAGATGAATGGGAGGACAAGCTTTCCATTTATGGAACCGAGTACATGTCTATGGGGGCTTCAGATATTCAGCGTCGAGTTTCCGGGGAACTCGTTACGGTTCAACAGCAACTGGACAACCCGCAACTCTGGTCTGTCGCATCCCGACTGATGACGCTTTACGCGAAAACATTTCCCGGATCAGATGGCGCGAAAGCTGTAAATTGGTACCGAATGGCGGCCAGAGCAGCCGATGAATCTGGAGATCACAACTCCCGAGTGTGGGTAAGAGGACGCGCCGCAATCGCGCTCGGCTACGAGGGTGCCTCGCTAGGTATGGCCGATATCTTCGCCGACCAGGCTATGGCCATTAGCGAAAAGCCATCCTTGGGACTTCTTAACGCAGTCATGGGGAAAGCGCATGCGGCTGCAATTCGCGGAGACTTCGGAACAGCCAGAAAGCTAATGGATGACGGGCGCCGCATCTTCGATTCGGCTGGTTCATATCAGCAAACGAGTGACTACGCCGTTCCTTGGTGGCGCATGAACGTCTTCATTTCATTGCTCGCGGCCCGATTGGGCGACGAGAACACGGCGGTAGCGGCCCAAGATGCGGCACGGCAAGAACTCCCGAAGGAGCTACCGCGATTTGCTACTCACCTAGAAATGCACAGAGGTTTGATGCTGGTTCGCTCGGGTGACAAATCCGGCGGGATCGAATATGCGCAGGATGCCCTAAATTCACTTCCCAAGGAAAAGCACTCACTGACACTTAGGCTACTTATGGACGAGATCAAGAAATCGTGAATATCGAAATACAGAAACCCCCGTACCCGCCGCCCTGGTCAAGGGAGACGAGCGCGGGGGCTCTGTGGTGCGATCAGCCGTTCGCTACGCCCCGGAGGCGCGCGGCAGCCTTACCGCCGAACATGGCGAGTCCGCAGTAGAAATCAATCCGGGTTCGGAAAACCGGCTTTTCGTGGGCTTCGCCCAAATCGGTTGCCTGAATCCCGCCGTTGGTGAGACCGGTTACCCCGGTGTCAGCCTCTGATGCGCCGAACCGGACAGCGTACATGTCGCTGGTCTCCTTACCGTCCTCGCCGATTGTCAGCGGGATAACGTCCGTCCCGTCGAGATTCTGGCCGGCATCCAGAAGAGGAACACCGTTCCACATGGGGGCGCGCTTTCCCCCGATCTCGCTGACAAGGAGTTCGCTGCCGCCCAGTCGCCGGAATCCCGACTTGATCTTGGCGATTATCTCACCATTGGTATAGATGGCGCCGTTCGATCCACTGAGTCCGTTAACCCGCGCGACCAGGGAATCCAGCGCATCGAAAAACGCAAAGCCATCCGCCACCGGGGCAAGCCCCTCGGCATCGACCACCTGTGAGCCGATCAGCCTCTTACGGAGACCATCGAAACCCATAGGGTTAACCATAATGTCACCGTTGAAGAACTGATCGGAAAAGTGGATCGACGCAGCCTTGATCTTCATGTGCGTGTGAATAGCGCGCTGCTCATTCAGATTACTTCGCGTCTGCACAATGAACTTGTCAACGTCCGCGTCACCGCCGAGAATGGCGAGATTTTCGATCCGCTGATTGACCGCACCAACACTCTCCGGATACGCCTCGTTCACGGCGCGGAAAGCGACACCGGGAAGCTTCGATTCCTCGTTGTACCTGTACGCGCTCCCCTGGACGTTGATAAGCGGCAGCCGGTCGAGAATCGGCGATTCCTGAATGAACATCTCGATTACGCCGAGCTTGAGCATGTCCATAGTGAGCTTGCCGGATTCAGCAAGAGTCAGAGCCACAGTTATTTCTCCAATTTTATTTCAGCATTGTTCGCGCGGTAATCAGTCCCAGATGTCCGAGTCGTCATCATCGAATTCCGGCGCAGCAATAGCGGACCGTGCACTCGGCGAGAGACCCAACTCCCGGATGTACCGGGCAAGTTGCGTCCGGTACTGCGCTGCGATCGTTGCGGCGCCGTTCTTCACCGTTCCACGCTCGGCGGTCACCATCAGCCCACGCTCTGAAAGATCCCGCTCGGCCTGGTCGATACGCGCGACACATATGCACAAGTCTTTGACGGTCGTATGGTCTACTTCGCCAATACCGGCGGCAACTTCCAACACCGGTACTACGCGCCGCCATTCAGTGGAGGCCACATTCCGGCAACGCTCGTTCGCTGATTCAACGGCGGGATCGGGTGAAGTCTTGAAAACCTCGTTCCAATCCGGCTCGGCGAGGATCGCACGAGGGATTACCACTCCCTCTTTGATCGGTGTCTTTGACGGGTTGCCCTCGCGTGCCCGCTGGACAGCCGACGTGGGACGGTATCGGTCGGCCATAAATCCTCGCTTCCTTTTGGTGCGTTCAATCGGGGCTCCAAAAACGCCTTCAGCTCCGGAGAGAGTTTTTCTCCTCCCTGCCGATCTGGAGCGGGAGGAGAGGGGAGTACCCCCCTGGTCGGGCTGCGCCCTATGTCCGAATTGGCTTCGCATTCGCGGCAGCCCAACCGCCCGGTTGCCGTTGCGCGGTCTCGCGGTTGTGACACTGCGTGCACAGCGGACGAAGCCTGTTGAACGCGTCCGGCTCGGCGACCCCTTGCGCCACCAGCTCACGCCGAGACAAGGGGAAGTGGTCAGCGACCGTCGCCGTGCGACCGCACAGCAGACACCACGGATGCCGGTACAGGAACGCCTTACGGGTGCGCTGCCACCGTGTGGTGTAGCCCCGTTCGTTGGACGTACCGCGCTGTTGCTCGGCCTCGCGTCGGTGAGCCTCACACCGACCACCACGGGGGGTCAGCTCGGGGCACCCCGGGACAGAGCACGGGGGGCGGGGCTTACGGGGCATGGGGCACCTCCAAACACGAGGATGCGCGAGGGCTCGGGCAGCCTCATAGCATCTGAACGTACTGATATCTGCTTATTTGACGGATTGCTCGTGCCCCTGTCTCCTGCTCTCATGTCTGAAAGCATGAGTACTGACGGCACGGCCTCCGCCCCGGGCAGTGACTACGAACTTGACTGCGGGAAGGTTCGCTTGAAAGCGCAGAACGTCCCCAAGCGTGTCCAACTGCTGTTTCTGTCCACGATCTCGTTTGCCACCATCGGTGCACTGTCCATCTGTGCATGGGCGCTGGCGCAGAACTCCCGCTACGACAGCAGGGAAGACAGCTAGGTCGCGCACCCGAACTCGGTACGGGTCTTCAGCCCGTGGCAGCCGTGGCATAGCACCTGAACATTCCCGTCAACGTCCTCACCACCCAGCGCAAGCGGGCGAACATGGTCTACGTCCACCTCGTTCGCGGGGAAGTCGGCGAGGCACCAGTCACACCACGCGGAGCCCCGTTCCTGAACCCGCCGCCGGAGCCTCGCAGCAGCATCCCGACGTGCCGCACGACGCCTACCCCGTGCACGGCGGGAACGGACACTCGCCCGACCCTCATACGCCCCGTGATGAGGCTTACAGCGGCCCCGGTGCGTAGCGGGCTCCGGGCAGTCGATACAGCGCATGTGCGTCCCCCTGGTCGTCGTCCTGGTGCGTGTTGTCGTGTGCCCGCCCCCGGACTCGAACCGGGGAACTCTGCGGCCGATATCCCGTCCGGGCCGGTACCGCGCACCTCTCACCGTTGGGTCAGCGGGCAAGGATGTTGTCCTCGCCGGCGGAACCGGTCCGGACAACGCGGGGGACCGCACGGCTTCACGGCGGTGCAGTCCCCCGAACGCGCTGCCACACGACCCCAGCGGCCACCCGTGAGGGTGCGTGGTGCACGGGCAACGCGCCGAGAGAGCGGGTACTCAGACCGCCGGATCCCCCGGTTGAGGTGGGTGCGCGGTAATCCCGCTCTCAAGGTGTTGTAGAGAGCGGGAGGATCCTGCCTGCGTTGGGGCGGAAGCGGATAGCCCGTGTCTCTCAATGTGCTGTAGAGAGCGGGGAGATCCTGGCTCGGCCCAATGCCATGGCGACATGGTGTTTTGATGGTGGGTTTGGTTTTTCCTATATTTTTCTATGTGTAATTAAAGAACACCCTCATATCACCATGTCGCCATGGCTCCGTCCGCTGGTCGCCCTCGCGGTGAGGCCCTGTACGCCTGTCTGCGGGCATGGGAAAGCCCCGGTAGTCACCGTGACCGTCCGGGGCTCTCTCGGGCTTACAGGGACCGCTACGCGGCTTCGCTGTAGTCGTCTGTGGTGGGTTCGGGTTTGGCCCATTCGATGGTGACGCGCTTGTCTCCGTCGAACTTGCACCCGCGTTTGGTTGCTTTGGTGATGTGAATGGTGTCGATGGCGAGGCCCAACAGGTCGCGTCGCATGTGGGGATCGGCTGCCTCCCATACGTCGCGGGCTTGGCCGTTGATCAGGAACGAGATGCTGACGCGTCCGGTTCCGGCGAGTTGCTTCACCCGGTCCTCGGCGGTGTCGACGGCCTGTTCGGCGGCAATCTTGGCGGGCATCCGGTACCGGGCCGAGCGGCCCTTGTAGAACCCTTCCTTGTCGTCGGCGTGGAACTTGTCCAGCCCGGCTTGTGCTGCCTTGAGTGCTGCCTGTGCCTCGCGCAGTTCCCGCGTTTCTTCGGGGCGGTTGAGCTGGTCGAGCCGTTGGGCGAGTGCTGCCGCGAGTTCTTCGTCAAGGTCCGGTGAGTGGAGTTGTGCGGCCCATTCGGCGACGACGTACGTTTCCAGGGCTTTGCGGGTGGCGGACGCGGGTGCGGGGCAGTATCCGCCCGCCTTGTGGTTGTGGCACATGTACGACGATGAGTCCATGGTCATGGTGTAGCCGCATCCGGCGCAGCGAACGCGTCCGGTAAGGGCGTGGACGCTGCGTCCGGGGGTGGGTGTGGTGGTGTTGGTGACTGTCTGGTGTCCGCTGAGGAGCCGCCGTGCGCGTGCCGCTGTCTCCGCCGGGATCATGTCCGGTAGGACGTTGTCGTCGACGCAGCGGACACGCTGTCCTGCTTCGTTGACGTAGTGCGCGGGATTCTTCCCGGAGTGCGTGAGGGTGAGCCATCCTTCGTAGGCGGGGTGGACGATGACCGCCCGTACCCCCGGACCGTTCCACGTCTTGCCCGTGGATGTGCAGATGCCCTCGGCGTTGAGCTTTCGGGCCAGGGCGCGCGAGGACACGCCTTTGGCGATCTCCTTGAAAATCCGGACGACCACGTCCCACGGGGTGATCTCGCGTCGGCCCGTGGTCAGGCACAGGTACGGGGTGCGGTTGGGGGAGAGTCGGCGGGTGTCGGGGTCGGGGACCAGGCCGAAGGGTGCACGCGCGAGCCAACGCCCTTCGTTGCGCTGTCTGTTCTTCGTTCCACGCACGTTGTACGAGAGACGCTGGGAGTATTCGCGGGCGTTCTCGGCGCGGTCGATGATCCAACGGCGGTCCCGCTCGTCCATGCTGTCGAGACGCTCGTAGTCGAAGATGACGCGTGCTTTGCCGAGGATCGGCACCACGGCTTCGGCACCCTTGCGGCTGAACCGGTCGAGCGCGTAGCACCAGAGCGCGGGGACCTCTCCGCCGAGTACGGCGTCCATGGCAGCGTCATACATGGGCCGCTTCACGTCCGACCAGGCAGACAGGTTCTCCTTCCAAACCTTGCGGACCCGGTACCCGTTCTCAGCAGCCCACGCACGGCCCCGCTCTTCCTGCGCCCGGATGGAGAGGGCCCGCTCCCCCTCGCGGACGATCTTGGATTTCCTCAGCAGTAGGTCCACTTCGGGCCGGTTGTCTGTCGCGTTGCTGGAACTCGTCATGTCTGTTGTGGAGGGCGGCAGGATCTTCGATCCTCCGGAACGTGTGGCCTGTCGAACCGAAACCATGGGATTCCCCCTTGTGACCAGCGGATACGGTCCGCTTCCCGAGTGTTCCCAGAGTGTTGGGTTCACTGGTGGGAGGGGGTTGCCCGGGGGGTCTGCCGTTCTGCCACTCGGCTCAGGGTCCGGCGGCCCGGCGGACCCTGCGGGGCTGCGCACTCCTTGAATGGGGCAGTGGGGCTCGTCTCGGCGGCTGACGGCCGTCTGTTTGCTGGCACTCATGCCCCGCTGATCACTCTTGGTGGGGGAGAGGCTGGTGGGACTCGTGTGGCGACAAGCGGGCTCCCTGAGGCGGTCTTTGGGCCCTGGAGTGCGTCTTATGCACCTCAGGACACATGTGCCGTCCAGAGAGGCCCCCAACTGCCCGCTAAAGTACCCCATATGGGACACGTTGGTGGGGGTGGGGTGCTTGATCCCGACGACTGTGACGCTGCGGCCGTCTGACGGGCCGGAAGTGGCTCTAACGTCACACTCCCCGCTCCCGGGCACCGCCCGGGGATTCCCGGATCGGCCCGAGGCCCCGACCGGACAGCTGACCTCGCCCACCTTCCGGGCACAACGACCCGACGGTGACCAGCGGGGCATGTGTCGCAACCAACTGCGGACCGTTGGACGCCGAGCCGGTGTCGGGCCGCCCCTCTCCTCTGTCGCGTGGCCCCGCAGGGTCCACCGGGCCGCCGGACCCTGAGCCGAGTAGCAGGACAGCGGACCCCCCGGGCAACCCCTCACCCCCCGGCCGCCCCTCCCGCATCTGCACTTGCGCCGGAAGGGCAGGTGTCAAGGGTGACCGAAGGTCATCGCGCAGCGACGCGACGCAGGAGCGCCCTTTACTCCTGTCCTGGAGGCGCGACACTCACAGCAGGAGGGGCGGCCCCCTTCCCAACAACCCGCGCCGCCCACCCACCCCACTCAACGCTGCTCTGACCCGCACCCGACAACCCCACCGTGGCCAGCGGACCTGAGCCGGCCGACAGAACAGCAGACCCCCACACCCCCACACCCCCACCGCCCGTAATCCTAAAGTGACTTGTTGTGTGGGCGGGTGCGAGATTAGGTTTGCCTTGCTTGGTCCGGAAGAAGCCGGGCTGCCGTCAGGGAGGCTCCATCGTGCCCAGAATCCCCACCGGCCGCGTCACCCTGGCGGTCGCCGTCGCCACCGCGCTTGCCGCCGCCCTCACCGCATGCGGTGGCAGTGGCAGCGACGACGGGGCCTCGGACAAGAGCACGGCCTCCGGTGCGGGATCCGGCGCGGGGGCCGGGACTCATACCGTCAAGACGGCCATGGGCGACGTCGAGGTCACGAACTTCCCGCAGCGGGTCGTCGTGCTCGACACCGACTCGCTCGACTCGGCCGTCACCCTGGGGATCGCCCCGGTCGGCGCCACCACCGTGGCCGACAAGGCGCCCTTCGCCGCGTACCTTCCTGCGGACAAGACGAAGGACATCAAGGCGGTCGGGGTCATCGCGACCCCCAACCTCGAAGCGATCAACGCGCTGAAGCCCGACCTGATCCTGAGCAGCAAGGTCCGCGACGAGAAGAACTACACGTCGCTCTCCGCCATCGCTCCGACCGTCCTCACCGAGTCCACCGGCGGCCCCTGGCGCGCCAACTTCACGGTGCACGCCGACGCCCTCGGCAAGGCCGACGAGGCGAAGGAGGTCGTCTCCGCCTACGAGGCCCACGTCAAGCGCGTGACCGACGCGCTCGGCGGGGCCGCGAAGGCGCAGCAGACCAAGTTCGGCTTCGTACGGTTCCTGGAAGGTGCCGACACCCGGCTGTACTTGAACGACACGTTCGTCGGTTCCCTCTTCAAGGACCTCCAGGTCGGCCGGCCCGCCAACCAGGACAAGGACGGCTTCTCGCTCGACGTCAGCCCCGAGCGGATCGACCAGGCCGACGCCGACGTCATCTACTACTCCACCTACGGCGACGTGGAGAAGGCCAAGGAGACGTCGATCACCGCCGGTCCGCTCTGGAAGAAGATCGGCGCGGTGAAGAGCGACCGGGCCTTCAAGGTCGACGACAACCTCTGGATGCTCGGCATCGGCTACACAGGCGCGGGCCAGATCCTGGACACCATCGAGCAGAACGCGAAGCGGTAGGGCGGTAGGGCGGTAGGGCGGTAAGGCGGTAAGGCGGGCAAGGCGTGAGAGCCGGCGAATTACTGCGGCTTGAAAGAGCGGATCTGGTAGTTCCCCTGGAGATTGCCGCCATTGACCGAAGTCGTCGAACCGACCCGCGAGTTGTAGTTCGTCTGCGTGTAGTACTGGACGCGGTGGTCCGTTCCGTTCCACACCGACTTGACGTTCTGGCCCCTCTGAATGAAGGAGCAATCGTCGGCGGTGTTCGCCCGCTGCCTGCTCGACCACTGGCAGCGGGTCCCGCCGCCGTTCCAATCGCTGTAAATGCAGAAATACCCGGAGGTGCAGTTGTAGGCGGCCGGGGCGGCGGCCGGGGCAGCGGACCGGGCGGCGGCCGGCTCGGTCGGAGCAGACGTGGCCGAAGCCGAAGCCGAGGCGGGGCTGAACGCCGCCGCCAATGCGATCGCGGCGGCGGCGAGTGCGGAGATGCGCTTCATGAGCGAATACTTCGCTTTCCTGGTGCCTGAGGGCAGTGCCGTACGGACCGAATTCGCGGCACACCGAATTCGTGGCCCCCAACAGCGTGGCAGGAATGCGACATTCACGGACAGTGGTGAAACGGCGGCGCGCGAAGCTCGCCCCGCCTCTCACGGCACGCCTTCTGCGCCCTGGCGCGATACGTCACTTCTGTGCTGATCGCGTCTGTGCTGATTACGCCTGGGCTGCCGGGGCCGGGGCCGGGGCCGGGGCCGGGGCCGGGACGGGGTGGCCGGCGAAGGCTGCCTTTGCCATGTCGGTGTCGAGCATGCCTTCCCAGCGGGCGACGACGAAGGTGGCGACGCAGTTGCCGAGCAGGTTGGTGACGACGCGCATGGTGTCCATCAGGCGGTCGGCCGCGAGGAGGAGGGCGACGGCGCCGATGGGGAGGACGTCCAGGGCCGCGACCGTCGCGGAGAGTGCGAGGAAGGCGGAGCCAGGGATGCCGGCCATGCCCTTGGAGGTGAGCATCAGGACCAGGATGACCGTGAGTTGCTGCCCCAGCGACAGATCGACGCCCACCGCCTGCGCCATGAAGAGCGTCGCCATGGAGAGGTAGATCGACGCGCCGTCCAGGTTGAAGGAGTAGCCCGTGGGGAGGACAACTCCCGTCGGCGCCTCGCCGCAGCCCGCGCCGCGCAGCTTCTGCATCATGCGCGGCATCACCGACTCGCTCGACGCCGTCGCGATCGCCAGCGAGAACTCCGCGCGCGTGTAGACCAGGAAGCGCCACAGACTCAGCCCGGTGAACAGCCGCATCAGGACCGCGAGTCCGACGATGAAGAGCAGCGCGGCGCCGTAACAGGCGGCGATCAGCTTCCCGTACGAGGAGAGCGCGGACAGCCCGTACTGACCGATCAGATACGCGGCCGAGCCGAAGGCCGCCACCGGCGCCAGCTTCATCACGTAGGCGACGACCTTGAAGATCAGCTCCCCGGTCTGGTCGACGAGGTCGAGGACGAGCGGCACCCGTTCGCGCCCCAGGTGCAGGATCGCCGCGCCCGCCAGGACGGCGAGCAGCAGCACCTGGAGCAGCTTGTTGTCGGCGAACGCGCCGACCAGGCTCGTCGGGATGACATCGAGCAGGAAGCCGGACATGCCGGGGAGTTCGGCCCCGGCCGTCTTGGAGTCGACGGCGCTCTCGTCCAGCTTCGGGTGGCCGCCCGCGAAGCCGGCTCCGGGCTGTACGAGGTTGCCTATGACCAGGCCGAGCAGCAGCGCCAGCGTGGTGATCACCTCGAACCAGATCAGCGCCTTCACACCGATCCGGCCGACCGACTTCAGATCACCGGCCTTGGCGATACCGAGGACCACGACACAGAAGACCAGCGGCGAGATCACCATCTTGATCGCCTTGAGGAAACCGTCCGCGATCAGCTTCAGCGAGTCCGCGCTGTCCGGCCAGATCGCGCCGACGGCCACCCCCAGCGCCACGGCCGCGATCAGCTGGACGAACGGCGACAGCAGCAGCGCGCGGGCCCTGCCCCGTGCCGGTGACGACGACGACGGCGGCAGCTCCGGCGGCAGCGACGGTGGCGGCGCTGACGCGTGCGGCGCGGCAGTGGGGGTGCCGGTCATGGAGGGGCTCCTTGGGGACGGGCCGATTTCCGGATCGCGGATATTTCTTTCCGACAGGAAATCTCCCAAGGCCCGGTCACACGGGCGGTTCGCGCAGGTTAACGCCGCGTTTCCCGGGGCTCTCCTCCGCCAAGGACCAGAAGTCGGCCTCCGGCATACCCAGGTGGTCCGCCGTCAGCCGCGCCAACGCCCGTAATGCGTACGGCTGTTGGTCGGGCCCCGGGGCGGCTCCCGCCGGTGCGGTGAACGCCGTTGCCGCCGTTACCGCCGTTACCGCCGTTACCGCCGTTACCGCCGTTGCCGCCGTTGCCGCCGTTACCGCCGTTACCGCCGTGCCGATCGGGGTGCTCCTGCCGTCGAACAGCACCACCGCGTCGCCGTCGTACCGGCCGTGCGCCGGCAGTACGGCGAAGAGGCGCTCCAGCCAGGCGCGGGCCGACAGGCCGGAGCGGGCGATCAGTTCGGTGACCAGCGCGCGGCCGTCGGAGCCGGTCAGCAGCAGCGCCGACAGAGCGCGCGCCCGCTCGCGGCCCCGCAGCAGCGCGGTGACCGGCGGGTACCAGACCGCACCGAGGAGGTTCCGGAAGGCGGGCGGGGCGTCGGGTATGGACGCGTACAGCGGATGATTTACGGTCACCGCTGCTACTGGGCTCCGGATGTGGTGGTTCTCCGGTTGCCGCTCCGGCTGTTGTTCCGGTTCCGGTTCCGGTTCCGATTCCGGTTGTGAGGGTTGGTTCAGTGGCAGCAGTGGCAGCCTCACCTCCCTTCTGTGCGGACGGTCCAGATTGACGTACGTATCTCCCGACCTGAGCACCCGGTAGCGGTCCGCGCTCTGGCCCAGGGCCACGATCCGCCCGTCCGCGAGGTACGGCGCGAAGTGCGTCGCGACCGCCTCGTCCCACTGGAACGGGTGCACAGGCAGCCAGCTGAACGCGTCCGCCGCCAGCCCGCTCGCCGCGCACGCGCGGGCCAGCGCCGCTGCGAAGCGTTCGTACGTGCGGGGGTCGAGTTCCTCCGTCAGCAGCCGCTCGGCCGGCAGGCCCGGCGCGCTTTCCGGACTTCCGGCCAGGTCCTCGTGCACGGCCGCCCAGCTCAGCCGTACGGCACGGGCGCTCTGCGGCGCGTACGCCGCGACGTCCGACGCGGCGAAGCCCGGACCCGGGCGCCCCCGCGCGAGCAGCGGCCCGGAGGCGCCGTGCGGCCGGTGCGCCTCCAGGTCCAGCCGGCCCAGGTCGGCGAGGTCGGCGGCGGGCAGCGCGTGGCCGAGCGTCACGGCCTCGGAGTGCCGGGCGGCGGTCAGGGCGCGGAGGGCCTCGGCGAGAGCGGGGCCGTCCCAGCCGAGTACGGTCGGCCCGGCGTCCAGCAGCAGCGTCTCCGGCTGGGCGCTCTTGGCGGTACCGCCCTCGTACCGGCGTACGCTCCCCGGCTCCACCCGCCAGTCCCCGCGCGCGCCGCGCGCCGCCCGGAACGTCCAGCGCGCCGGCCCCAGCGTCAGGCGGAAGTGCCCATCCGATTCCGGTTCCGGTTCCGGTTCTGGTTCTGGTGTGAACCGGCCCTCGTTCGCGTACTCCTCCACCAACCCGGCCAGCAGTCGGCGTCCCGCCTCCGCCCAGTCCGGTTCCCTCACGTGTCACCACCCGGCACTCCGAACGTCGTCCACGCCGCCCGCTCAGGCACCCGCAGTACGGTCCGCCCGGCGACCGCGTTGAGGATCGTCGCCGCCCGCCACGCGCCCAGCGTCAGATCGGGGGCGCCGACGCCGTGCGTGTGCAGCTCGGCGTTCTGCACGTACAGCGCCCCGGTCACCTTCGGGTCGAGCGAGACCCGGTAGTCCCCGTCGATGCGGTAACGCCCCCGGTCGTCCCAGTCCACCAGCTTCGCCAGCGCGTCCAGGAAGTCCGGGCGGGCCGCCGCGTAGCCCGTGGCGGACACGATCGCCGACGTACGGATCTCGAAGACCTTGTCCTGTTCCGTGTGCCGGCACGTCAGGACGTACCCCGTGCCCGTGCCCGTGCCCGTGTCCGCGCCCGCGCCCGCGCCTGGGCCGCTCTCCGCCGCCCGCGCGCCCTCGATCGACACGCCCGGCTGGAGCGCGGCGCGCGGTTCCGTGCCGCCGATGGTGCGCTCGTACAGTTCGTCGTGGATCTCGGCGAGTGTCTCCTCGCTCACGCCCTTGTACAGCTGCCACTGCTCGCGCACCAGCCGCTCGCGCCGCTCCTCCGGGAGCGCGCGGAAGTAGCGGATGTAGTCGGGGGTGAAGTGCTCCAGGCCGATCTTCGAGTACTCCATCGGCGCGAAGGCCGGCGTACGGGCCAGCCAGCGGACGTACGGGCCGCCCGCGCCGGTGCCGTCCTGGTGGCGCAGCAGATCGAGCGCGACCTCGGCGCCGGACTGGCCCGCGCCGACGACCGTCACGTCGTCGAGCCCGGCCAGCCGCGCGCGGTGGGTGCGGTAGTCGGCGCTGTGCAGCACGCGCCCCTCGTGGGCGGTGGCGGAAGGGCCGTCGAGCAGGGCGCGCAGTGGCTTCGGCAGGACCGGTTCCGTACCGACGCCCAGGACGATCCGCCGCGTCCACACGCGCTCCACCTCACCGGCCGCCGAACGGTACGTGACCGCGAACGCGTCGCTCGTCTCGTCCCACGCGACCTCCGTGACGCGCGCGTCGAAGCGGCAGGAGGGCAGGTGTTCGGCGACCCAGCGGCAGTAGTGGTCGTACTCGCGCCGGGGTATGTGGAAGCGCTCGGAGAAGAAGAACGGGAACATCCGGTCGTGCGCGCGCAGGTAGTTGAGGAACGACCAGCGGCTCGTGGGGTCGGCCATCGTCACCAGGTCGGCGAGGAAGGGGACTTGGAGGGTCGTGCCGTCGAGCAGTAGCCCCGGGTGCCAGGAGAAGGCGGGTTTGGCGTCGAGGAAGAGGCTGCGGAGGCCGTCGGCCACGCCGTCCGCCAGTGCCGCCAATGACAGGTTGAACGGTCCTATGCCGACGCCGACCACGTCGTAGATCTCGCTGTCGATGTCGCTGCCGCTGTCGCTGTCGCTGCCGGTCTTGCTGTCCTCGTGGTGCTCTTTGGTGGTCATCTGTCGCCCTCCGCAAGAAGATTGGGTACCGCTATCTGTACGGGGCGACCGTCCACACACGTCAAGTAGGGGGCCTCGCAGCGCAGTACCGGCGCGTCGAGCAGCAGATCGAGCAGCCCCTCCGCGCCCGGCTCCGCCGACCGCAGCTCCGCCAGCCGCGCGCGCAGGACGCCCACCAGCGCGCCCTCGTCCGCGAGCCCGAGCGCGCCGAACGCGCCCACCAGGCCCAGAAGATTGCCGATGCCGAGGGCGTGCGCGAGCCGTTCGTCGACCAACGAGTCGTCCGTCACCACGTCAGCGACCATGTCCGCGCCGTCCGTCGTCGCGCCCGGCAGCAGCCGTTCGATGCCCTCCGCGCGCGAGGCGGCGAGCCGGTAGCCCCGGCCGTCGCGGTACCAGCCGGCCCGGGGCAGCCCGTGCGCGTCCAGCGCGACCAGAGTGTTCCGGTGGTGCGGCGCGAGGGCGACGCCGTACCGCGCCCGGAGCCGGATCAGCGGTACGGCGAGTACGTCGAGGTACGCGCCGAGCCAGCGCGCGGACGCTTCGGCGGTGCCGATGCCGTGCGCGCGGACCGTACGGGCGACGGCCTCCGACAGCAGCGCGCGGTGGCGCGGCGGGGTGCCGTCGCCGGGGCCCGGGCGTTCGGCGAGGAGCCCGGCGACGCTGAGCCCCTCCGGGCCGCGGCCGGATCCGGTGAAGGGGTTGTCGCGGAAGGCGGTCTCCAGCCCGGTCTCCGGGCCGGTCTCCAGCCCGGTCTCCAGTCCGGTCTCCGTGCCGGATTCCGTGCTGCTGCCGGGAGCGGTTGCCGGACCCACCGACACCCACGCGAAGTCCCGCAGCACACCGAACTCCGGGTGCTCAGCGCGCAGCCACTCGCCCGGCCCGGCCGGTCCCGTGCACGCGGCCGAGAGCAGCCGGGCCAGCCGGACGCCCCTGCTCAGCTCCGTACGGCGGTTGAGGCGGCCGGAGCCCGCGATCCGCATGCCGAGCGACAGTTTCAGCATCACGTCGGCGCCCGGCCGGTGGACGGTCCGCACGGAGGACGTCGGGTACCACGCGGGCCCCGCCGGTCCCAGCGGCCTCAGCAGCCCCGCGTCCAGCAGCGCCGCCGTGCCGGGCCTGCCCAGCAGCTCGCGCGCCTGCCAGGGGTGCGCGGGGAGCGGGACCATGCCGGGCGGCAGATCGAGCCCGGCGTTGGCGACGAGCGGGCGCAGCAGGTCGGCGGGGGTGCGGCCGTCGGCGGACTCGCCGACGACGATCTCGGGATGCGCGGCGAACCAGTGCAGCGCGAAGTAGCCGCGTGACTCGGGGGAGTACGTGTCGAGTTCGCGCTCGGTGGCCCCCTCGCGGCTCTGCGGCGCGGGATGGAAGGGGTCGCCGAGCAGCATCGCCTGTTCCGAGTCGAGGAAGGGGGTCAGCCCGCGCCCGCTGCCGGTCCGTATACCGGTGGGGGAAGCGCCGCCCTCCTCCGTACGGCGGCGCGCGATGTGCGCCGCCGTACGGGTGGCGGAGTCCAGCACGCGCCGTACGGTGTCCCCGCCCCGGTGCGTCGGCAGGCCGCGGCCGATCGTGGACTCCCGTACGAGCGCGGCGGCGACCAGCGCGGTGTCGGCGGGCAGCGAGCCGCCGTCAAGCCCCGACGCCGACGTGACGACGCGCGCCCTGCCGAAGCGGTGCCGGCCGGTGGGCGAGTGGTACCGCACCCGGATCCGCAGTGTCAGCCGGCTCATGGGCAGGGTCAGATACAGCAGTTGCCCCGTCGGTGGCACGGCGGTGCCGGTCTCGCGTACGTACGCGCGCAGGAGGGTCTCGGTGGCGGCGGCGTCCCCGGCGCGGGCGGCGTCGGGTTCGTCCAGCGGGTTCGGCGAGTGTGACATGTGTGGCATCTGCGAGGCCGCCCCACCGACCCCCGCCCCACCGACCCCCGCCCCACCGGCCTCCGTACCCGCCGCCACCGTCACCACGCCTCCTCCACTTCTGCTTCCGCTTCCGCTTGCGCTTCCTCTTCCGCCCGTCCCGCCGCCACGACGACGGCGAGCAGCCGCTCGACGTCCTCCGCCGTGGTGTGCGGGTTGAGCAGCGTCAGCTTCAGCCGTACGCGACCGGGCCCGTCGCCCGGCAGCTCCGTACGGCCGACGACGGCGCGCCCCTCGCGCAGCAGCCGGCGGCGCAGCGCCGCGTTGATCTCGTCGCTGCGGTGCTCGTCGTCGCCGTGTTTCTCGTCGCCGTCGACCGGCCGGTAGCGGAACACGAAGGTCGTCAGCACCGGTTCCGCGTGCAGCTCCAGGCAGGGGTGCTGCCGTACGGCGGCGGCGCCCGCGACCGCCAGATCGTGGCAGGCGTCGACGAGCCGGCCGAGCCCCTCCCGGCCCAGCGTCCGCAGCGTGACCGCCATCTTGAAGGCGTCGGCGCGTCGGGTCGTGCGCAGCGAGAGCCCGAGCAGGCTCGGGTAACCGGCCTCCTCGTCGTCGGCCGGGTTGAGGTAGACCGCCCGGCGGGCGAGCGAGGCGTACGTCTCCGACTCGCGCACCAGGAACACCCCGGCGGCGGCCGGCTGCCAGCCCAGTTTGTGCCAGTCAAGCGATACGGAGTCGGCGAGCGCGAGCCCGTCGAGCAGCGGCGCGAGCCGGTCGGAGAGCAGCGCGCCGCCGCCGTACGCCGCGTCCACGTGCAGCCAGGCGCCGTGTTCGGCGGCGAGCGCGGCGCACGCGCGCAGCGGGTCGACGGCGCCGGTGTCGGTGGTGCCCGCCGTGGCCACGACGGCGATCGGCAGCTCGCCGCGCTCGGCGCAGCCGTCGAGGATCGCCGCCAGCGCGTCCGTGTCCATCCGGTGCTGGTGGTCGACCGGTACGGAGAGGACCGCGTCCTCGCCGAGCCCGAGGAGAGCGGCGGCGCGCTGGACGGAGAAGTGGGCGGCGGCGGAGGCGAGGATACGGGGGCGGGTGCCCAACGTGCGCCGTACGCCGGTGAGTTCGATCTGCCGTCCGGCCGCCGCGCCCATCACCCGGTCCCTGGCGAGCATCAGGCCCATGAGGTTGGACTCCGTACCGCCCGAGGTGAGCACCCCGGCGGCCCGGTCCGCGTCGTACCCGACAAGCGCCGCCAGCTCGCGGAGCAGCAGGGACTCCAGGACGGTGGCGGCGGGTGCCTGGTCCCAGGAGTCCTGGGAGGGGTTGAGTGCGGATACGGCGAGGTCGGCGGCGACGGCCACGGCGAGCGGCGGGCAGTGCAGATGGGCGGCGCAGTGGGGGTCGGCGGGGTCGGCGCTGCCGTGGGCGAGGAGTTCGGTGAGGCGGTCGAGCGCGGCGGGGCTGTCGCCGGTGGCCGCGGTCGTCGTGCTGAACACCTCGGCGACGGCAGCGGCGGCGTCCTCGGGACGGCCGGGGGCGAGCGGACCGCCCCTGGTTTTCGCGCCTTTGGAGAGGGCGTCGAGCACGGTGGCGATCAGCGGGGCGAGGGCGTCGGGGCCGCTGATGCCGCCGGAGAGCGCGGTGTGGCTGCCGGTACGGGCGCGGGCTCCCGTGGCCGCCCCGCCGCCGCCGTGCCGCGCGGTCTGGCGAGGCACCCGTGCCGCCGCCTCGCGCGCACCGCTCGTACCAGCAGCACCAGCCGTACCAGCAGCGCCAGCCGTACCAGCAGCGCCAGCCGTACCAGCAGCACCAGTCGTACCAGCGTTGCCGTTCGTCTCAGTAGTCGTCATAACCCTTACCGTCCCTGCTTCTGCCGCGCCTGTGCCTGTGCCTGCGCCGGCGCTTGTGCCTGCGCCTGCGTCTGCGCCTGCGCCGAAACGTGCGCGATCGCGTCCGTGAACCGGTCGAGGACCGCTTCCGCCTGTTCGTCCGTGATGGTCAACGGCGGAAGCAGGCGGGCCGTCGCGTTGAAGCGTCCGCCCAGCTCGATGATCAGCCCCCGGTCGAGGCAGGCCGCCCGTACCTGTTCCGCGAGACCGGGGGCGGCCGGGTGGGCGCCGCAGGAGTCCACCGGCCCCTCGGCGTCGACGAGTTCGACGCCGATCAGCAGCCCGCGCCCCCGGACGTCGCCGATCGCCGGAAGCTCGTGGCGCAGCCCCTCCAGCCGCGCGGTCATCCGCGCGCCGACCGTCGCCGCGCGCTCGGCCAGGCCGTGCCGGGTCACGTACCGCAGCGTCGCCGCGCCCGTCGCCATGGCCAGCGTGTTGCCGCGGAACGTGCCGGTGTGGGCGCCGGGCAGCCACGCGTCGTAATCCTGGTCGTAGACGATGACGGCCAGCGGCAGGCTGCCGCCGATGGCCTTCGACATCACCATCACGTCCGGTTTGACGCCGCTGTGCTCGACCGCCCAGTACGCGCCGGTGCGCCCGACGCCCGTCTGTACCTCGTCCACGATCAGCGGGATGTCCCGCTCGGCCGTGATCCGGCGCATCTCGCGCAGCCACGAGTCCGGCGCGGGCACGGCGCCGCCCTCGCCCTGCACCGGCTCGACGATCATCGCGGCGGGCCGTACGACCCCGCCCGCCGGATCGTCGAGGAGGCGCTCCGTGTACGCCGCCGACAGCTCGGCGCCGCGCTCGCCGCCGACCCCGAAGGGGCAGCGGTACGGGAACGGATACGGCAGCCGCGTCACATCGGCCGCGCTCCCGGAGCCGCCCGCCACCCGCTCCTTGGCCGCGACGTTGCCGGTCACGGCGAGTGCCCCGGCCGTCATGCCGTGGTACGCGCCGGTGAAGGCGAGCACCCCGCGCCGCCCGGTCGCGGTCTGCGTCAGCTTCAGCGCGGCCTCGACCGCGTCCGTACCGGCGGGGCCGCAGAAGTGGATACGGGCGCGGTCGGCGAAGTCCTTGGGGAGGGTGTCGAAGAGCGCGTCGGTGAAGTCGTCCTTCTCGGGGGTCGCGAGATCGAGGACGTGCAGGGGCGCGCCGCTCGCCAGGGTGCGCTGGATGGCCTCCAGTACGACGGGGTGGTTGTGGCCGAGGGCGAGCGTGCCCGCGCCGGAGAGGCAGTCCAGATAGCGGCGGCCGTCGGTCCCCTCGATCGTCATGCCCTTGGCGCGGACCGGGACGATCGGGAACGAGCGTGCGTACGTACGCGCCGACGACTCCCGGGCGCGCTGGCGGCGCAGAATGCCCGCGGCGGCGGCTTCGCTGCCGGCGGCTTCGTCACCAACGGCTTCGTCACCGGCGGCGGCGTCGGCTTTGGGCAGGGGTGCGGGGGCTTGGGGCACGGTCATGACATGGCTCCGGGGTATCGGGGAACGGGCTCAGAGCGCACGCCCGGGTGGCTCGCGCGGCGCGCATGGCTCTTGTAGCTCACATGGCTCGCGTGGAAAACGATCAAGTCACCCGTACGGTTCGAGCGCATGCCAAATAGCTTGCACCGCTGGGAATTTGATACGCCTTCGGCGAGCGGGTGGCTGCCCTCCCCTCAGATCAAGTTAGGTAACCCTAACCTAATGGGTGGCTGCCGTCACCGCGAAGCCGAACCGTGCTGTGGCGCGTCGCGCCCGCCCCGGTGGCTGAACGGGGAACGCGCCCGCCCCACCCCGTCAGGCGGAAGCCGCCGCGACCGCCGCCTGCGCGGCCCGCTCCACGAGGGAGATCCCGGACGCCATGCTGCCGCTGCCGTCGGAGAGTACGGCCAGCAGATAGCTGTGCCCGTCGACCTCGATCAGGCCGATGCTGTTGATGTCCCACAGACCGGTGGCGCTCCGCGACAGCCAGCCGTTCTTGAGCCCGGTCGCGGTGCCGGCGGCCGACACGCCCCAGTCCTGGCCGTCGGCTATCGCGCCCATCAGCCCCTGCATGTAGGCGCGCGAGGCGGCGCTGAGTGGGGTATCGGCGTCGTCCTCGGCGAACACGGCTGCCAGCAGAGCCACTTGGTCGGAGGCGGTCGACTGCGTGAGCCCCCACAGCTTGCCGCTGCCGCCGGTCGTACCGGTCAGCCCGAGCCGCCGGTTCGCCGCGTCCAGCCCGGTCGCGCCGCCGATGGTGCTCCACAGGACGTTCGTGGCGGCGTTGTCGCTGTTGCGGATCATGGCGGACGCGTACGTACGCTCCTGCGCGGTGAGTACGCGCCCCTCGTCCTGCGCCTGGAGCAGCAGCGCGGCCAGGATGTCGACCTTGACGATGCTGGCGGTGTCGTACGTCTCCCCGTCCTCCCCTCCCTCCCCGTCCTCCCCGCTGTACGAAGCGGTCGCGGCCCGGGACGCGGACGCGTCGTCGTCGGCGTCCAGGTCGAGTACGGCGACCTGGAGCGAGGCGGAGTCGGACGCCACGGACCCGAGGGCGGAGGCGAGCCGGGTGGAGAGGGCCTCGTCGGCGTCAGCGTTGGCGTCCGACTCGGAGGGGGATGGCGACGGGGACACCGCAGAGACGGTGTCCGCAGCGGCGGCCCGGGACGCCCCGCTCGCCGCAGAGCCCGCCCCCGTCCCCGCGCGCGTGACCACCCACGCGGACAGCGCGAGCGCCAGCAGCAGGACGAGACCGACGAGGGCGGGCGACACGGCCCGACGCCTCGCGGAAGGGGCGATCCGGTGGCGTGACATGGCGCGAGGCTAGAAACGCCGCCTGTGGTGGACCTGTGCCCAAGCTGAGCTTCGCCTGAAAACCCGGACGGCAGGGTCGCTTGTGGAACGGCCCATCTCAATCGTCGGCGCCATCCTCGCCGTCTGCCCTATCCGCGCGGCAGGTCAGAGGAAATGCCCACTTGCGAGGTAGGGCGCCGGGGCGGGCATGCCGCGAACGGCGATGTAGCCCTCCTGGCCGATGTCGAGACGGGCGGTCAGACCGACATCGACCGCCCACTCGTTGGGGGTGGTGATGCAGTTGACCAGGGACCTTCCCTGTGACGAGGCCAGGGCCTCCCACAACAGTCTCTGCGCGGTTTCCGGGTGCGCGGCAGCCAGCAGCGACGCCTGTCCCCGGTCGTCGATGTAGACGTATCCCGGCCTGGCCCGGTCCGCGGACACGACCAGCCGGAGGGTATTGAGCATGTAACCGTGATCGGGGCCGTGGCCCGCGACACGCAGATCCCGGTCCAGCCGGTCCATCCACTCGAAGTCGTCGGAACGGCCCTCCCGCAGACCGCGGACCGCGGGGAGGGTGGACCGGTCGACGGTACCGACCATCCGCATCTGAGGGTGGAGCGAGAAGCCCGCCAGCCGGTACCGGCGGGTGGCACCGGGGTGGACGCTGGCGGAGAAGATGCCGGGGCGCCCGTCGGCGTGGGCGAGGGCGGCGTCCATCAGGCGCTTGCCGATGCCCTGTCCCTGGTAGCCGGGCAACACACCATAGGTAGCAAGGAACCACAGACGGCCGCGGTTCTGCGAGATGGCGAATCCGATTACTCGATCGGCGTCGGCATCCGTCTCCACCGCGACCCAGCACCCTTGTGGATCGACACCCAGGAAGAAGCGCATCCGGTCGATCCACTGCTTGGAGGCGACCGCCGAACGTGGCTCGACTTCCGGATCGCTGACCCGCCTGGTGCCTTCCTCCGCCTCGAAGAACGTTACCGCCGAAGCACGTTCGGCCGACGGGAGATCGCTCTCTTGCGCCAGCCTGACCTGCACAGAGTCCATCACTTCAGCGTAAGGAACGGTCAGACCATGCCGCACCCGGTTTTCGGGGCCGCCTCCGGATCGACGTAGGCGTTACCTTGCCCGCCGGCCACCACGCACAACCCGCCGACTGAAGCGCAACGCCTCAGTGGCCTGGGCAGGGTTGGACGCCCAGGCACAAGGTGCGCGAGAACGTACCGCGCGACCTGGCGGACGTGTGGCAGTTCAGCCCGCTCGACGAGATAGTCCCCGATGCCATGCGGCGTCGAGGTAGGCGTTGGCGGTGTGAGGCGTCAGCCTTCTACGGCGTACGCGCGAAGTGCGCCCCGGCGCCCGGCGCCGGGTGCCGGGGGACTACGTCCTGGCGATCTCTTGCCGGAGCTGCCGAGTGAAGCGGCGGAGAAGATCCTCCGTTTCCCTGTGCTCGGCCCTGCGATCGTCCCTGCCCTCGCTGGGCCGGGAGCTCCAGACCCGACGCGCGAGAGCGTCGGCGAGAGCGACAGTGTCGTCGGCGCACAGCAGGTAGAGGGCCGACCGGGCTTCCTGCATCCGGCTCACCAGTTCGCCGGCCCCGGCTCCGTCGTCACTCAGCTGTGTTTCCCGAAGGTGGTCGATGAGCTGGACCACGGCGGTGTTGAAGCCGACCCCGGCCTTCAGCTTCTGTTCGCGCAACCACATGCGGTCCTGCCGGCGCGCAGTGAACCAAGACCCGAACACGACCCCCATGAGCCCGAAACCAGCCCCGATAGCCACGGACAGGATGTTCACCACGCCAGCTCCCCCCGGTCATAAGGCTGACAGCAGGCTACAGAAGCCATCAAGCGGCCAACTTGAGCTGTACGCCTCCGTGTCCCGCGCCCGGTGCGGTGGTGCGCGGGTACGTTGGCGGTGTGCGGCGTCAGCCTTCTACGGCGTACGTGACGAAGTTCGCCCAGGCGTCGGGGGCGAGGGTCAGGCGGGGGCCTTCGAGGTTTTTGGAGTCGCGGATGTGTACGGTGCCGGGGGTTGTGGCGATCTCGACGCATGAGGTGCCGTCGTTGCCGTCGCTGTAGCTGCTCTTGAACCACGCCAGCCCGGAGGCGTCCCCGACAGCGGTCTTGCGGATCATGTGGAGACTCCCAGCAGTTGTTCGATGAAGGCGAGCGACTCCCGAGGCGAGAGCGCCTGAGCTGCGTCAGCCTTCTACGGCGTACGTCACGAAGTTTGCCCAGGCGTCGGGGGCGAGGGCCAGGCGGGGGCCTTCGAGGTTTTTGGAGTCGCGGATGTGTACGGTGCCGGGGGTGGTCGCGATCTCGACGCAGGAGGTGCCGTCGTTGCCGCTGCTGTAGCTGCTCTTGAACCACGCCAGCTCGGAGGCGTCCCCGGCGGTGGTCTTGCGGATCATGTTGGGACTCCCAGCAGTTGTTCGATGAAGGCCAGCGACTCCCGGGGCGAGAGCGCCTGAGCCCGGATGGTGCCATACCGCAGTTCAAGGACGCGCAGGTGCTTGAGTTCGGACGTTGGTCGGCCGTTGAGCGCGCCCTCGGAGCGGCCCACGGCCCTGCCGTCAGCGAACTTCAGCAGTTCGATCTTGCCGTCCATGCCGGAGTGCGTCTCGCTGTTCAACGGCATCACCTGAAGAACGACGTTGTGCAATCGACCCACCTCCAACAGGCGTTCGAGCTGCTGACGCCACACCATTGTGCCCCCGATCGGGCGCCGCAAAGCCGACTCTTCCAGGACGAAGCTGAGCGCGGGCGCGGGCGAACGCTCGAAGATCGACGCACGAGCCACGCGTGCGACCACCATCCGTTCCACTTCGTCCGGGGAGTAAGGGGGTTGCATGGCCTTGAACAACTCCCGCGCGTGGTCAGCGGTCTGTAGAAGTCCGTTGATGCCGTTGTTCTCGTAGATGCCGATCTCGGCCGCCTCAGCCTCCAGCATGGCCAGGGCCCGCACCTTCTTCGGGTACCGGACCTTCTTGACGTCCTCCCACGTCGCCGCGATCAACCCCTCCGCCCCCAGCACCGCGTCGGCCGCGTTCAGGAAGTCCTGCCGAGGGATCCGCTTTCCGGCCTCGATCTTGTACACCATGTCCTCGCCATAGCCGACGGCCCTTCCGAACTCGCCGGCGCGCATGTCCGCCGCCTCTCGGCGCAGCTTCAACTGCCGCCCCACCGTGGTGATCACGGCCATGCCCCACTCGTCGTCCGGGTCTACTTCCCACCCCGGCTCGTCCGTCTCGTCCTTGGCCCGTTCGCCCTCGCCGTCCACCGGCATTCGCCCACTCCTCCGTCTTGACCGCGCCGTCCCTCGGCGCTCACGCCCTACCCGTAGCAACCGATCGGACAGCCAAGACAGCACCGGACAAGCACCGGACAGTGACCGTACGCAACCGTTTCGTCACTTATCAGCGTAGGCATTTTCGGCCACTGTGAGTGATGTGATTCAGGAAAACGCCGAGACCACGGCCGCACTCGACCCCACCGCGCCGCCCGCGCCCGCCGACCCCACCACGCCCACCTTCAGCGTGCTGCTCTCCTCCACGCCCCGGGGTGCCCGCCTCGCCCGGCTGCTGGCGGACGACCAACTCCGCAGCTGGGGGCTTCCCTCCGACCCCGGCCGTCATCTCGTGGCGGAACTGGCCGCCAACGCCGCCTCCCACGGCCGCGTGGCCGGGCGGGACTTCCGGCTTACGCTCCGGCTCGTCCGTGACGTCCTCCGGATCGAGGTCGCCGACACGCGCCGTGAACGTCTTCCCGTACGTCAATGGCCCGCCCAAGACGCCGAGTCGGGGCGCGGTCTGCTGGTCGTGGACGCGCTTGCCGACCGGTGGGGAGTTACCGAGGGGCTGTTCCCGTGCAAGATCGTTTGGGCGGAAGTGCGTCTCGCGTGACCGGAACCCGTTCCGTCGCGTTCCGGTGGGGCCGGTGGTCTCTTTTCCAAGGACTTGAGAGGAGAAAGGACCCCCACCAAGCCCCACCCCTCCCGCCCGTCGCTCACAGTCACTCGGGCGGGTGAACATCCCTGGTTTTGGTGGATTTGGTGTGCCTCGGCTGCCTTACGCTCAGCGGGACAAAGGCACACCGCCGCAGACATACGTCGGCCCCCGGCCGGGACTCACAATCCCGATCGAGGGCCTGACCAACGAGGAAGAAGCACCTTCCTGATGGATACTCACGACATTAGCGCGCCCTCCCACGCCCCGTCAGGCTTACTCGACGGTCGGCGCCCCTCACGGGCTAATCAGCGCCCCGTTGTTCGGCCGCCGGACGTGCATCCCGCCGGGATCGAGCACGACAACTCCCGTCACACCGTCCGCTTCACCGTGATCGGCAACCACCTCGCCCAGCATGACAAGTTGTCGCTGATCGCCATGGGCCTCGGGCTGCACATCCAGTCGTTGCCCACCGGCGCCCGCGTCGACATTAAAACCCTCGCCTGCCGCTTCCCCGAAGGCGCCACCCGAATCGCCGCCGGGTTGCGGGAACTTGAAGCCCACGGCTACCTCCGCCGCCTCCGCGAACGCACCCCCAGCGGCCGGATCGTCACCCGTACGATCTCCTGCAACCAGCCCGCATCCGCCCGGCACCACGCCGTTGCGGCGGCCCGCGTCCCGCGCGCGCAGGCGGCCCCGGCACCCCCGGCAGCCCCGCCGGACACCGCGCTTCCCGCAGCGACCCCCGACGCGTGCCCCGCGCCCGCCCGCCCCGCGCCCGCCCGCCCCGCGCCCGCCCGCCCCGCACCCCGCAAGAAACGGCAACCCCTGCCCGACGTACCCCAGCCCGGCTACAGCTCCCCGGACCTCCTGAGCGCGGCCACCGCCGTCCTCGCCGACCTGCGCACCCACGACCCGCGCCTCCTCCTCTCCGCCTGCGACACCACCCACCTCGCCCCCGGCGTCGCCGCCTGGCTGGAACGCGACGTACCACCCGCCGCCGTACGCCATGCCCTCACCACCGACCTCCCACCCGACGGCCCCCGCCGTCCGGCCGCCCTCCTCGCCTACCGCCTGACCAATCAGTTGCCACCCCCACCCCCGTTCCGCGCGCCGGCCGCCCCAGCCGCCGTCCGGCACCCCCTCCGTAACTGCGACCGCTGCGACCGCGCCTACCGAGGCCCGGACCCCGGCCACTGCGGCGACTGCCGCGCAGCGGCGCCCACGGCCGCAGACGCTCGCCGGCCCGACCCCGACGCTTCCACCCACCCATGAACAGGACTTCCAGACCCATGTTCGCGACAACAAGTCCCAGCCGTCCCGGACGACTAACCTGGCCCGTGCACTCCCAGGAGGACACCATGAGCACCCAGGCCGACCACGGACACGAGCTGGTCCCCCGCCCCGAGCAGACGCCGGACGCCCTGCGTGCCGCCCTCGCCGTCGTGGCGCCCGGCCGCCTGGCCGAGATGCAGCGGACGAAGGACGATGCCTTCGCCAAAGCTGTCGAGTGGCAGTCACTCAGCCCGGTGCGTGGCTGGGTGCTGGCCTGGGCCCGGGATATCGAGATCGCCCGCCGTCCCGACCTGTCCACCCGGCACTACCGGGCGAGCGGCAACCTGGAGAGCGAGGATCCGGCCGTCGCCCGGGAGGCTCTCCGGGAGCTGACCATGGTCCTGGACGAGGCGATGACAGCAGTACGCGCTTGAGCTGGGCCTGGGAGTACGCCTTCGGGGCAGAGGAATCGGCCCGCACCGCACCGCGCTCCTTCCTGGCCGGAGTGGAGAAGAAAGTGGCTGAGCTGGTCAGAGCGGCCGAGGCACTGCACGTGCATGGCCGAAGCCACGAAGGACTCGATCCGAAGGGCGGAAGTCTTCCTGTTCCCGGTGGCATGTTCACTTACCAGATCGTCGTACGCAGCGAACGCGTCTACATCGTCCAGATCACGTACCTGGGCTTCTGACCTGCAGTTTTCACTCGTCGTCGCGGTCGTCGCCCTCGTCGTCCCCGTCGCGGTCGTCGTCGTCCGCCCCCTCCGCGTCCTGGCCGACGATCCGGCCGTTGAAGGCGTCGACGAGGACTTCGATGCCTCCGGCGGCGGCCCGGGCCTCGACCTCCCACACGGCTCTGCCGCCCTCCTCGTCCAGCTCCACCTTGACCACTTGGGCACCGGGGTTGCTGTCGGTGACGATCTGCGCGGCTTGGACGGCGTTGACCGGCCGAGGCCCGAACCGGGCGTCCAGCTCCGGGTCTATCTCGATCTCGAAGCCGGCGGACGAGGCGGCGCGGACGGTCGCGGGACCGCCGGGTGTCGTCCGTCCGGACTGGCCCGCCGAGGCAAAGGCGGCGCCCACGGTGACGGACAGCAGCAGTCCTCCGCCAATCAGGGCGAACAGCTTGGTCTTGCGCATCGGTTCCTCCTGTGGAGTGCTCCCGTGATGTGCAAGGACGGTAGCGAGCCGCGCACTAGAGGAAGGTTCGGCGACGGGCCGCGCAAGGCTAGAGGAACCCTAAATTTGGTGAGGCGTGCGGGAGTTCAGACCGTGAGTGTGCGGCTCCAGACCTCCACCGCCGTATCGACGGCCGTATCGACCGCCGTATCGACGGTCGTATCAAGCGCCGTGACCACCGCCCCCGTCGGCGCGACCGTCCCCAGCCGCGTCCACCCCCACGCCCGCAGCGCGCCCACGCCCGCCTCGTTCGCCGGGTGCACCCGTACGGTCACCTGCGCCGCGTTCGTGCGCATCAGCAGCTGCTCGATGAGCCGCGTCGCCACCCCGTCGCGCCGGAAGTCCGGCAGGACCATCAGCTCGGCGAGTACGAAGACGGGCCCGGGAACCGGCCCGGAGGCCGTCAGCTCAGCGATGCCGGCCGGCCCGTCGCCGCCCAGCGGGAACCCGTACGCGTACGCGACCGGCCGGGGCCCGCTCGCGGCCACCACCATGTCGAAACCGGGCCGCTGCACATCGTCGGCGAAGGTCTCCAGGAACTCCCCGCGATCGTCCGCACCGTACGATCCGCCGCCGTGCGATCCGCCGCCGGACGATCCGCCGCCATGCGTCCCGCCTCCGTACGACTCGACGTACACATTCGCCACGGCTTCCCGCTGCGACTCCGCCTGCCACCGGCTCAAGCGTCGAATGAACACCTCTGCCACCGCGTGCCCCTCCCGCGCCCGTCGCGCGGTGAACCACCGCGCGGAGATACATCGTCGCAGGACAGAGAGGGGTACGGGAATACCGCACGCGAGTTCACCACGCGGGCTGTGGCCTACTTCTGCGCGTGCTCACCGACGTAGAAGAGGACCCAGATGAAGCCGGCGAAGAGATGCGACGCGAAGACGTAGACGAAGACCCGGAGCGCCACCCCGCGCTCCTTCCAGCTCTCGCTTCCACCCGCGCGGCCGTCCGTGCTTCTGTCCGTGCTTCTGTCCGCGTCCGCGCGCCCGTCCCCGCTCTCGTCCCCGCTCATTACGTCCTCACGTCCTCCAGGCGCCGCCCCCGCTCCCGCCACAGTACGGGGCCACTCCCAGCCCCTCCCGGACTCTCCCGGCCCCTCCCGGCCCCTCCCGAACCCTGTGTCCGAGTTGTCAGTGCCATGACCTAATCTGCACTTCATCTCCCTGCCCCGGTTGAGGGGCGGGTTATGAGTCTGGGGGGCCAACTCATCATGCGTACGCGCAGAAGCGCAGTACTTCCGACCGCGACAGCGCTCGCGGTCCTCTTCGGATCGGTGGTGCTCGCCTCGGGCACGGCGGCGGCCGATTCCAGCAAGGTTCTGCCGGTCAGCTCCACCGGGGACATCGTCGTCGACGGCGTCCACAAGAGGGTCTTCATCAGCGATCCGGCTCAGGGCAAGGTCGTCGCGACCGACTACGCGGGCAAGGTTGTCGGGACCGTCGCCGGGCTGCCCGGAGTGGACGGGCTCGCCCTGTCCGCCGACTCGGGGCAGCTGTACGCGGCGGTGCCAGGGACCGACTCCATCGTTGCCATCGGTACGGACACGGTCAGCCCGACCGGCCGTTTCCCGACCGGCGAGAACACCGAGCCGGAGCATCTGGCCGTCGCGGGCGGCAAGGTCTGGTTCGGCTACGGCAGCGACGGCGGGAACATCGGCTCGCTGGACCTGTCGGGCGAGGAGCCCGTGGTGGCCCTCGGGCAGGACGACGACGCCGGCTGGCGGACCGCGCCCAAGCTCGCCTCCACGCCCGGCGCGCCGGACATCCTGGCGGCCGGGGACGCGACGCGCTCCTCCGACCTGGTCGGTGTCTACGACCTCACCTCCGGTGAGGCGACCCGTACCGCCCTGGCCAAGTTGCCGGTCAGCGAGGACCTCGCACTCACCCCGGACGGCAGCCGGCTGATCACTTCCGGTGGGGGCAGCCGCCATCTGATCCTGCGGACCACCGATCTCGCGCAGGTGGGCGCCTACTCCACCGTCCCCTCCACAAAGGCCGTCGACGTCGCGGCCGACGGAACGGTCGCGGTGGGGTCCGCCGCCTGGTACGACCCGAACGTCCATGTCTTCCTGCCCGGCTCCACCAAGCCGGTGCGGGAGTACGACCTTCCCGCCACCGGTCTGTACAGCGGTGGCGACACCCTGACCACCAGAGGTCTGGCCTGGGAGCCGGGCGTCGCCCGGCTGTTCGCGGTGTCCGTGAACGACCAGAACGTGTACGCCCTGCGGACGCTGACCGACCCCACCAAGTCGGTCACCACCCTCACGGCCACCGCCCCCGCCACCGCGCCCCGCGCCAAGTCCCTCACCGTCAAGGGCAAGATCACCGCGTCCGTCGCGCTCCCGGCCGGCACCCCGCTGACCGTCACCCGTACGGACGTGGAGTCCCCGAACGGCAAGTCGCTCGGGACGAAGAAGACCACCGACGCGAAGGGCACGTTCTCCTTCACCGACACCCCGCCGGCCGGCGGCAAGGTCACGTACAAGGTCACGTACGCGGGCAGCGCCACGCACACCGCCGCGTCCGCGTCCGCCAAGGTCACCGTCTCGCGGGCGACGCCCAAGCTGACGCTGGACCGCAACGGCAAGGTGTACGACTACGCCAAGAACGTCTCCTTCACCGCGCACCTCGGCAGCACCCACAAGAACCGCGTGGTCGAGATCTGGGCCGACCCGTACGGCGCCGACAAGCCGAAGAAGCTGATCAAGAGCGGCAAGGTCAACTCCAAGGGCAATCTGTCCGCCACCGTGAAGATGACCCGCAACACCACGGTCACCGCCGTCTTCGCGGGCGACGCGCGCTATGTCCCGAAGTCGGTGAAGTCCACCGCGCAGGCGCGGGCGAAGGTCTCCACCACGGTCTCCCGTCACTACAAGACGGGCAAGATCGGCTCCACGACGTACGCGTACTTCCACAAGAAGACGAATCCGATCTTCACGACGACCATGACCTATCACAAGGGCCGGTCGCACCGGTTCGCGCTGGAGGTCTACTACGACGGCAAGTGGTACGACTCCGGCTCCGAGTACTTCCTGCTGGGGACCAGCGGGAAGTCGGTCGTCGAGATGGCCGGTGAGCGGGACACCAACCTGCGGGCCCGGATGCGCTCCTCGTACATCAAGGGCGGCTCCGGCGACAACGTCAACTACACGACGCACGGCGCGTGGAAGTACTTCATCTTCACGAAGTGAGTGAGCGAACCGGGTGAAGGGCGGCATGCGGGGTCAGGTCGACGGGACCGGGCCCCGCATGTGTGCGCTGATCCACTGGATGAGCCCGCCGGCCGCCATGTTCGGTACGTACGTACGGGCGTTGTGGCCGCCGCCCTGGATCACGCTGAGCTTGGTCCGCACCGGCCCTTTCGTATACGTACGGACGAAGTCCTCGACCTTCGGCCGGTCCTCGGCGTCCGAGCCGACCGTGCCGACCTGGAAGGCGAGGTAGACGTCGGGGCCGCCGGCCCGGATCAGCTCGGGCGCGAGCAGCGTTGGATCGTTCGCGCGTTTCTGCGCCGCGTGACCGGCCCAGAGCCGGGAGTCCGGCCTGATGTCGGGTCCCGAGGCGATGGCGGCCTCGAAGCGGGTCGGCTTCTGGAGGACGGACTTCAGGGCGGCGAACCCGCCGGTGGAGGAGCCCATGATGCCCCAGCCGGCCCGGGACCTGATGGTGCGGAAGTTGGCCTTGATGAGGTCGGGCACGTCCTCGGTCAGCCAGGTGCCCATCTTCGGCTGGCCGGGGATGTCGCTGGCGTCCCAGTACAGCCCGCCGGTGTCGGGGTGCGGGTTCAGGACCGGCATGGCGAGGATGAACGGCAGGCTCTTGCCCTCCTTGGACCAGGCGGCGATGCTCGCCTCCAGCTTGAGGTCCGTCCCCATCCAGTAGTTGACCGGATAGCCGGCGCCGCCCGGCAGCGCGATCAGTACGGGGAAGCCGCTCTTCGCGTACTTCGGTTCGTTGTACTGCGGCGGGGCCCAGACCCAGACCCGGCCGGTGAAGCCGGATCTGCGGCCCTTGAGGGTGGTGACGGCGATCTTGGAGCCGTCCTCGGGGACGGTGGCGGCGACGGAGAAGGACGCGGCGGGGCCGGTGGGCATGAGGACGGGGGAGCGCGCGGTGCCGGTGCCTGTCCCGGTGCCGGGTGAGGGGTCCGAGTTGCTGCCGCGCGCGAAGCTGATCGGGTCGCCGTTGTCCGTGAAGACGCCGAAGTGGTCCAGGACCGGCCAGGCGCCCAGGCCGAGCAGGATCAGCAGGGTCGTACCGAAGATCCACCCCTTCGCGCGCGCCGCGCGGCGGTGGCCTCGTGACCGGTGGATACCGCCTTCGCGCCGGGTGGGTGTCATCGCACGTTCTCCTCGTCCTCCCTGATCGGTATGGCTCACCCATCGGGAGGGGTGGAGCGGAGGCAGAGGTTCCGATCCAGTCGTACAAATCTATTTAAACCGGCTGGAGGAGTGGTGTGCACGGGGTGTGCACGGGGGCGTGCGCGGGGGTGGGAATAGCGTGGCGCGGGTCGCCGTTGTAAGCTTCAGTTGAATTTTCAACTAATGCGCCTGATACACGGCGCGTGAGCGCGAGAGCGAGAGGTGTGAGCGCGATGCAGTTCGGGATCTTCACCGTCGGTGATGTCACGACCGACCCGACCACCGGACGTACGCCGACCGAGCACGAGCGGATCAAGGCGATGGTCACCATCGCGCGCAAGGCCGAGGAGGTGGGCCTCGACGTCTTCGCGACCGGCGAGCACCACAACCCGCCCTTCGTCCCGTCGTCGCCCACCACGATGCTCGGCCACATCGCGGCCACCACCGAGCGGCTGATCCTCTCCACCTCCACGACGCTCATCACCACCAACGACCCGGTGAAGATCGCCGAGGACTTCGCGATGCTCCAGCACCTCGCGGACGGGCGCGTCGACCTGATGATGGGACGCGGGAACACCGGCCCGGTCTACCCGTGGTTCGGCGAGGACATCCGCAAGGGCATCCCGCTGGCCATCGAGAAGTACGCGCTGCTGCACAAGCTCTGGCGGGAGGACGTCGTCGACTGGGAGGGCCAGTTCCGTACGCCGCTCCAGGGCTTCACCGCGACACCGCGCCCGCTGGACGGCACCCCGCCGTTCGTCTGGCACGGCTCGATCCGCTCGCCGGAGATCGCCGAACAGGCCGCGTACTACGGGGACGGCTTCTTCGCGAACAACATCTTCTGGCCGAAGGAGCACTTCCAGCAGCTCATCCGCCTCTACCGGAAGCGGTACGCGCACTACGGGCACGGCACCCCGGAGCAGGCGATCGTCGGCCTCGGCGGCCAGGCGTTCATGCGGAAGAACTCGCAGGACGCGGTACGGGAGTTCCGCCCGTACTTCGACAACGCGCCGGTGTACGGCCACGGGCCCTCGCTGGAGGACTTCACCGACCAGACGCCGCTGACCGTGGGCAGCCCGCAGCAGGTCATCGAGAAGACGCTCGCGTTCCGCGACTCCTTCGGCGACTACCAGCGCCAGCTGTTCCTGATGGACCACGCGGGGCTGCCCCTGAAGACCGTCCTGGAGCAGCTCGACCTGCTGGGCGAGGAGGTCGTCCCCGTACTGCGCAAGGAGTTCGCGGCGCTGCGGCCCGCGGGCGTACCGGAGGGGCCGGTGCACCCGGCGGTGGCGGCGGCCAGGATGTCATCGAACGGGGCGGCAACGAACGGGATGACGACGCAGAAGGAGTCATGAGCGCTATGAGCACGGAGACGTTGAAGATCGTCACGGTGGTGGCGGGCCTGAGCAGGCCGTCCTCGACCAGGCTGCTGGGCGATCGGCTGACGGAGGCGGTCACCCGCGAGCTGGCCGCCGGCGACCACAAGACGGAGGTCACGGTCGTGGAACTCCGCGAGCTGGCCGTCGATCTCGCGAACACCCTGATCACCGGCTTCCCGTCGCCCGCGCTTGCCGAGGCGCTGGACGCGGTGACGGAGGCGGACGGACTGATCGTGGTGACACCGGTCTTCGCGGCGTCGTACAGCGGGCTGTTCAAGTCCTTCTTCGACGTGGTCGATCCGGACGCGCTGACCGGCAAGGCCGTACTGCTCGGCGCGACCGGGGGCACCGCGCGCCACTCCCTCGTGGTGGAACACGCCCTGCGCCCGCTCTTCTCGTACCTGCACGCCCTGACCGCGCCGACGGGCGTCTTCGCGGCCACCGACGACTGGGCCACGGGCGAGCTGTCGGTCCGTATCGGCCGGGCGGGCGGGGAGTTCGCCCGGCTGCTGAGCGGCGCGGCGCGGCCGGCGGCCGAGAAGGCCGCGGCGGCTGCTGCGGCTGCCGGGAATGCCGGGGAGCTGGACGAGGTGGTGCCCTTCGAGCAGCTGCTGGCGAACGGCTGGTCCACGGGGCTCGACTCGGTCGGAGACACGGGAGAAGTACGGGCGCCGCACCCGGAACCGTAGGCGCGCGGCCTGACGCTGTGGTCAGTGGCCCTGGCCGTGGAGACGGTCCAGGGTCCTGCGGTCGCGCTTGGTGGGGCGGCCCGTACCCCGGTCGCGCAGGGCGATCGGGGTGGTCAGCTCGCGCGGCGGGGGCGGAGGGCTGTTGTCGACGTAGCAGTTGACGGCGACCGGCGCGCCCACCCGCTTCCGTACGATCCGGGAGACCACCACGACCCTGTCCCGGCCCTCGTGCCGTACCCGGACCTCGTCGCCCGCCTTCAGCGCGTACGCCGGTTTGACGCGGTCGCCGTTGACACGCACATGGCCCGCGCGGCAGGCCGACGCGGCCTGGGAGCGGGTCTTGGTGAGCCGAACGGACCAGATCCACGTGTCGACACGGGCGGAACCCTCGCCCGCGCCCGGGAACTCAGCAGCTGCCTCGGAAGCCATACCCCGAGGGTAAACGGGGACGACCGCTCGTGGACAAGGGCTGCGCGGGCGCCGCCGAGGCGGTACCGTCCACGCACACGGGCGCCGCCCCTGCCGGAGATCCCTTGCAGGGGCCGCTAACCTTACGTATCCGCCCTGGCCAGGGATGCGCGTGTTCCCGGGCGGCGGACACCCCACCCAACTCATCTGGAAGGGCTCGCCCATGGGCATTCGGAGCATGCTGCGCAAGGTGTTCGGGCGCGACCGTGCGGAGGAGCGCGGCGAGTCGGCGACAGCCTCCGTACCGGCGCAGGCCGACGGTACGGAGCCGGTGTCGGAGAAGGCTGAGGAGAAGAAGGCGTCCGAGGAGAAGTCGTCCGAGGAGAAGTCGTCGGCCACAACGTCGGCCACAACGTCGGCTTCAGCTTCGGCCTCGGCCTCGGTTTCCGCCACGTCCTCCTCCTCCTCTGTCTCCGGCGTCGCTGTGCACGCCCCCGCCGCGGCCGACCTGGTCGCCGAGGCGTTCGACAAGGCCCGCCCGTCCGAGTCGGAGCGCACCGTACCGGCGCAGGCGTCCCGTACGCGTACGGTCGAGGAGCCGGCCGCCGCCACTCCCGCGCCCGCGCCTACGCCCACGCCCGCGCCCGCCGTATCCGTATCCGTACCCGCGCAGGTGACGGCGGAGCCCGAGCCGGTGGCGAAGCCGGAGCCGGAGCCCAAGGCCGAGGTGAAGCCCGAGCCGAAGCCCGAGCCCGAGCCGGAGCCCGTGGCTGAGGTCGTCGCTCCCGCGCCCGAGCCGGTCGTCGTGGCCGAGCCGGTCGTCGAGCCCGAGCCCGTCGTCGTACCGGAACCCGAGCCCGTGGCCGAGGTCGTGGCCGAGGTCGTGGCCCCCGAGCCCGTCGTCGAGCCCGAGCCGGTGGCCGCGAGCGCCCCCGAGCCCGAGACCGCCCCCGTAGTCGAGCCCGAGCCCACCCCTGTAGTTGAGCCCGCCGCCGAAACCGCCGCCGAGACCGCCGCCGCGCGTCCCGCGCTCACGCTCGCGCGCGTCAAGTCCCGGGCTCCCGGCCTGGTCGAGCAGTACAAGGCCGCCGGTGCCGCGCTCAAGAAGGCCGGGCTGGGCGGGCAGCGGGCAGCCGTCTACCTCGTCATCGACCGGTCCCTCTCCATGCGGCCCTTCTACCAGGACGGCAGCGTCCAGCACCTCGGCGAGCGCGCCCTCGCGCTCGCCGCGCACCTGGACGAGAACGCGGCCGTCTCCGTCGTCTTCTTCTCGACGGACATCGACGGAACCGGCGAACTCGGCCTCGACACCGACGCGTACGAGGGGAAGCTGGACGAACTCCACGCCTCCTACGGCCGTATGGGCCGGACGAACTACCACCGTGCCGTCGAGGAGGTCGTCGAGCTGCACGAGAAGTCCGGCGCCACCGGGCCCGCGCTGGTGATCTTCCAGACGGACGGCGCGCCCAGCGCCATCCGCCTCGCCAAGCAGGCGTTCGCCGAGGCCGCGCGGCTGCCGCTGTTCTGGCAGCTGGTCGCCTTCGGCGCCGAGGACGCCAAGGACTTCGACTTCGCCCGCAAGCTCGGCGCCGACACGGCCGCCGGGAACGTCGGCTTCTCGCACGCCGGGCCCGCGCCCCGCGACCTGCCCGACGCCACCTTCTACCGCGACGTGCTCGCGGCCTGGCAGCCCGCGGACGTCGAAGACGCGAGCTGACCCGCTGCCGTACGAGCCCGCCGCAACCCCCTGACGCTGCCGCCCGCCCCCGTCGTCACTCCTCGACCCGGGCCGGCGGCAGCGTCAGTGTGACGGCCAGTCCGCCGCCGGAAGCGTTCGGCTCCGCCGTGACCCGTCCGCCGTGCGCCTTCGCGATCGAGCGCACGATGGAGAGCCCGAGCCCGGCCCCCCGGCCCATCCGGTCGCGCCCCTCGCCCCGCCGGAACGGCTCGAAGAGCGCCGGTATGTCCGCCGCCGCGACCTCGGGCCCGGTGTTCCTGACGACGACGACGTTGTCGACGACGGCGACGTGGACCGTTCCCGTACCGTCAGTGACGTTGTACCGCACCGCGTTGGCCAGCAGGTTTCCCACCAACTGCCCGAGCAGCAGCCGGTTTCCGCGGACCACGGCCGCGTCCTTCACGGACAGCGACATCATCAGCGAGACGTCCCGGCGGCAGCGCGCGGTCTCCTCCGCCACCGCCTCGCCCAGATCGACCAGTTCCTGGTCCTCGACCCCGCGCTCGCTGCGCGCCAGGACCAGCAGCCCCTCGATGAGCTGCTCGCTGCGCCGGTTGTTGTCGAGCAGCGTCTGCTTCGTACGGGCCAGCTCGTCCGGTGTGCAGGACTCGTCGAGCCCGACCTGGATCGCGGTGCGCTGGGTCGCCAGCGGGGTACGCAGCTCGTGCGAGGCGTTGGCGATGAACCGGCGCTGGCTGTCGAACGCCCGCTGGAGCCGCGCCAGCAGCGCGTCCAGCGTGTCGCCCAGCTCCTTCAGCTCGTCGTCGGGGCCGCTCGCGCCGATGCGCTCGTGGAGATTGCGTTCGGAGAGCTTGCGCGCCGTCGCCGTTATGGCGTGCACCGGGCGCAGCACCCGGCCGGCCGTCCACCAGCCGACCGCGACCGCGCACGCGGACATGACGAGCAGGGCGACGAGCGACCAGTACAGCAGCTCGTTGGAGGCGACGTTCGAGACGGTGTCGGTCAGTTCGTAGGCGGTGACGGGCTCGACCTGCCGCTCGGTGATCAGCCCGCTGATGGAGCTGGCGGGCGGCGAGGGGGCCACCTGCGGGGTGGTCACGCGGCCGGCGATCTGCTGGGCCTCGCTCTGCGTGGCGGCGCTGGACAGCAGGTTGACGACGGCGAGCAGACAGCCGCCGAGGACGAGGAAGGCGCCACCGTAGACCAGCGCTATGCGCGTACGGATGGTGGTGCTGCGCACGAGGGCGCCGGGCGCGAGCGAGGCCACGGGGCGCGCGCGCCACAGCCGCTCCCGGCAGCGGCGCACCCGGCGCAGCGCGAGGCGCGTGACGGCGCGGGTCCCGGTCCCGGCCCAGGTGTTGGTCCCGGCGCCGGCCGCGGCGCCCGTGCCCGTCCCGGCGCCGGCCGCGGCGCCCGTGCCCGTGCCCGTGCCCGTCCCGGCTTCCGCATCCGCCGCGGTGGCCACCCCCGTATCCACGGACGTCGTATCCGCGGACGTCACAGCGCGTACCCCGCGCCCTGCACCGTACGGATCAGCCCCGGCTCGCCGAGCTTCGACCGCAGCTTGCTCAGGCACACCCGCACCGCGCCCGTGAACGGGTCCGCGTGCGCGTCCCACGCGCGCTCCAGCAGCTCCTCGGTGGAGACGGGCGCGCCGTCGGCCTCCAGCAGGATCTGGAGTACGGAGAACTCCTTGGGCGAGAGGTCCAGCTCCACCCCGTCCCGCCAGGCCAGCCGCCGTACGGAGTCCAGCCGTACGCCCAGCCGCTCCAGCTGCGGCGGTACGGGCCTGGCGCTGCGCCGGCGCAGGGCGCGCACGCGCGAGACCAGCTCGGGGAAGTCGAAGGGCTTGCCCATGTAGTCGTCGGCGCCGAGGTCGAGCCCTTCGACGCGGTCCTCCATGGAGGTGGACGCGGTGAGCATCAGAATGCGGGTACGGGACGACTCGGCGACGAGTTTGCGCGCGACGTCGTCGCCGTGCACGCGCGGGAGGTCGCGGTCGAGGACGACGACGTCGTAGTCGTGCAGCCCGAGATAGGCGAGGGCGGCGTCCCCGCTGTAGACGGTGTCGACGGCGAACCCCGCCCGGCGCAGCCCGGTGGCCACCAGCTCGGCGAGAACCTCTTCGTCCTCGGCGACCAGTACTCGCATGGTGTCGTCCCCTGCCCCTGTGGCGTTCCCGGTACCCGGCCCGTGCGCTGTCGCTGTTCCCCGTCCCGTTGGTGTTCCGTGTCCCGTTGGTGTTCCATGCCCCGCCGCCCGCTGCCCAGCCTCGTACATGATGCCCTTCTCGTCCCAGGACGGGCATGTCTACCGCAATGGCTGTTTCCCAAAGCTCTCCGCATGCACCACCCCCCTAAACACGGGCGACTCGTGTCGTGGCGGTCGGATACGATATTGACGTTCCGTAGACCAAATAATCACTCCATGTAGCGACTTGGGAGCAGCCTGCAATGGCTCGACACCTCATCACCAGCGCCCTTCCGTACATCAACGGGATCAAGCACCTGGGCAACATGGTGGGGTCCATGCTCCCGGCGGATGTGTACTCCCGGTACCTCCGCCAGCGCGGTCACGACGTCCTCTACATCTGCGCCACCGACGAGCACGGCACGCCCGCCGAGCTCGCCGCGAAGGAGGCGGGGGTGCCGGTCGAGGCGTTCTGCGCGGAGCAGCACGACGCGCAGAAGGCGATCTACGACGGCTTCCAGCTGGCGTTCGACTACTTCGGCCGCAGCTCGTCCGACGAGAACCGCGAGATCACCCAGCACTTCGCGCGCAAGCTGCACGAGAACGGGTTCATCGAGGAGCGCGCCATCCGGCAGGTCTTCTCGGTCGCCGACGACCGCTTCCTGCCCGACCGCTACATCGTCGGCACCTGCCCGCACTGCGGCTACGACAAGGCGCGCGGCGACCAGTGCGAGAACTGCACGCGCGTGCTGGACCCGACGGACCTGATCGACGCGCGCTCCGCGATCAGCGGCAGCAGCGAGCTGGAGGTCCGCGAGACGAAGCATCTCTTCCTCCTCCAGTCGAAGCTGGCGGGCGAGGTCGAGGCGTGGATCGACGCGACCGGCGAGGAGTGGCCGCAGCTGGCGTCCTCCATCGCCCGCAAGTGGCTGACCGAGGGCCTGCACGACCGCGCGATCACCCGCGACCTGGACTGGGGCGTGCCGGTCCCGGCCGACACCTGGCCGGAGCTGGCGGCCGAGGGCAAGGTCTTCTACGTCTGGTTCGACGCCCCGATCGAGTACATCGGCGCGACAAAGGAGTGGGCGGACCAGGACCCGGCGAACCGCGACTGGAAGTCGTGGTGGTACGAGGCCGACGCGACCGTCCGCTACACCGAGTTCATGGCGAAGGACAACGTCCCGTTCCACACGGTGATGTTCCCGGCCACCCAGCTCGGCACGCGCGAGCCGTGGAAGAAGGTCGACTACGTCAAGGCCTTCAACTGGCTGAACTACTACGGCGGCAAGTTCTCCACCTCGCAGAAGCGGGGCGTCTTCACCGATGCCGCGCTGGAGCTGCTGCCCGCCGACTACTGGCGCTACTTCCTGATCGCGAACGCGCCCGAGTCGGACGACACGTCCTTCTCCTGGGAGCACTTCACGGCGACGGTCAACAAGGACCTCGCCGACACCCTCGGCAACTTCGTCAACCGCGTGCTGTCCTTCTCGCGCAAGCGCTTCGGCGACGACGTACCGGCGGGCCGGGCGGCGGGCGAGGCGGAGGCGCGGCTCGGCGAGCAGACGGCGGAGCTGCTCGCGGAGTACGAGGGCCACATGGAGGCGCTCCAGTTCCGCAAGGCGGCGGCGGCGCTGCGCGCGCTGTGGTCGGCGGGCAACTCGTATCTGGAGGAGAAGGCCCCCTGGCTGGAGATCAAGACCGATGAGGAGGGCGCGGCGCTGACCCTCCGTACGGCGATGAACCTCATCCACCTGTACGCGGTGGTCTCCGAGCCGTTCATTCCGGCCTCGGCGGCGGCGATGCGCGCGGCGTTCGCGCTGGAGGGCGACACGGCGGTGTGGGTGAGCGCCGAGGAGACGAAGGCGCTGGACGCGGTCCCGGCCGGGACGCCGTTCACCGTACCGCCGGTGCTCTTCGCGAAGATCACGGACGATGACCTGGCGGCGTACAAGGAGCGCTTCGGCGGCGCGGACGCGTAACGGCGGGCCCGTAACGCACGAAGGGGCCCGGGAAGCAGGTCGAACTGCTTCCCGGGCCCCTCGCTTTTCGTTACTTGGTCAGAGGCTCGTGCCGTCGTTGGTCTCGTCCGGGTCCACGCCGACGGTGATGGTGCCGACGACGCCGCGCGCGATGTCGTTCTTCTTCTTGTACGTGAGCTTCAGCAGGCCGCCCGTGACACCGCTCTGGTCGTAGATGGTGTCCTGGGTGAGGGTCGTACGGACGGCCGTGTTGGTGGCGTACGGCTCGACGCTCTCCGTGTCGAGTACGGCCGCTTCCTCGAAGAAGAACTGGCCGGTGTGGCAGGTGTGGCCGCCCTCGTAGCCGGCGTCGGTCAGCTTGCCGTCGACGTGCACCTTGACGTGGATGTGCACGGCGCGGCCCTGGTACCAGCCCGGGAAGAGGGACGTGAACTCGACGTAGCCCTTCTTGTCCGTGAGCTGCGTGCCGCGCAGATAGCGCTCGTCGTCGGTGGGCTCCTCGTGGCCGCCACCGCCGCCACCGCCGGGCCCGCCACCGTCGGTCGGGGGCTCGCCGGTCGGTTCGCCGGTGGGGGCGTCGGTGGGCGGGGTGCCGCCGCCGGGGGCGCCGCCGCCACCGGAGCCGACGGCCTCGTAACCGGAGTAGATGCCGGTCGCGTCGCAGTGCCAGATGTCGATGGCCGCGGCCTTGACCGGCGCGCAGCTCTCGGAGTCGATCACCTTGAGGCGGAGGGTGAAGGGGATGCCCTCCTTGTCCTCGGTGATGTCCTTCCGGATCTTGTCGGCGTCGATGTAGTACGGGCCCTCGGTGGTCTGCGAGGTGAGGGTGTAGCACTCCTCGGTGGCCTTGGTGGTCGCCTTGGCGCCGCCCGCCTTCGCCGCGGCGGAGCGCTGTGCGGCCGTCTCCTCGCCGGCCGAGGCGGTGGTGACGGCGACGGCACCGATGCCGGTGGCGGCGACGGCCGCGCTGCCGGCGACGATCACCCGGCGGCGCGTCAAGTCTTTTTTATGTTTGGGGGGTTGGGTCTCTGTCATGCGATGGGACGCTAGGGGGCCAAGCTGGCAGCCACATAGGTAGGGCCTGTGAACTGCCGTTCGCGCGGGCGGTCGGCCTGCTCGGCGGCCGATTCAGCGGGACAGGGACTCCGCGTCCCCCATCACCACCACGGGCCGCTTCTCCGGGTCCAGCAGGAGCAGCAGCTCCCGCATCCGGTCGCGGTGGATGGAGACGCACGCCTGGGTGGGACCGTCGTGGTCGACGTGGATCCAGATGCCGCCGCCCTTCTCCATGCCGAGCGGCCGGGTCCAGTCGAGGGGGGTGGTGCCGGGCACGCGGTTGTAGTTGATGGCGACGACGTAGTCGAAGGACCCTTCGAGCGGCTCTCCGTCGAACCCGTCGCCGGACGCGGTGAAGGCGGGGCCCTGGTCGTACGTGAGCTTCGTACCGGGGTCGTCGAAGAGGCCGCCGGCGTCGGTGAGCGTGAACACCCCGATGGGCGAGCGCAGATCGCCCTGGCTGTGGTCCTCGGTCCAGCCGCGCTTGGCGTTGTGCGCGGGCCAGGGGTCGGTGACGGGGGTCCAGCCGGCGACCGGATCGCGTTCGTAGACCTGGAGGGACGAATCGCTGGAGTCCTCGTCGGTGCCGGTCACGACGACGGCCTGGGTGGTCTCGGAGGGGATCTCGGCGCGGGTGCTCCGGCCCAGGCCGGGGATGTCCTGCGGGATGACTTCCTGGGTTTCCTGGGCTTTCTGGGCTTCGGTATCGACACTGACGGTGTCATTGCCGGTGCCGGTGTTGCCGGTGTTGCTGCTGGTGGAGGCGCGGTCGCCCGGCACGGATCCCGCCTTGTCGGCGGTCTCCGCGTTCCCTCCCGCGACCCCGCAGCCGGTCAGCAGCAGACCGGTCGCCAGCAGCATGGCGGCCATTCTGGTGCCTTTACGGATGTTTCGGGCAGCATGAACAGAGCGCGCAGACATGTACGGGCCTTTCGTTTCGCGTTTCCGAAGCGATGGGGGGTTACGGGCGGTCGCCAGTGGCGTCGGCGGTGCCGAGGGAAGGTGTGGGCGATGTGGGGTCTTCTGGGGCTTCTGTAGCTTCTGTCCCGAAGTCTGCGCTGGAGATCATCGTATGGACGTCCTCGACGATCCCCGGCGAGTCGCTGCCCAGGCAGAGGGTGACGGTGAAGGCGGCGTCCGCGCCGGAGGCCGCTCCGTTGCCGACGGGCGCGGGACCGCCGAACGCGCCGATGTACTCCTTGGCGGCGCCGACCGCCTGACAGAACGACGAGAGCGAGTTCGCCGGGGCAAGCCGTGCCTGGTCCGTGGCGTTGACCGGAGCGGTGATCCTCGCCAACGCGCCGCTGGGCAGCAGCGTCCGCAGCGGCCGGCAGCCGAGCGAGTCCCGGTCGGAACAGTCCGGGTCGTACGGGGCGAGCGGCTGGTTCGCGAGGTAGCCGGGCCCCGACGGTGTGGCCGGGGTGCCGGTCCGTACGGTCGGCGCCTGCCAGCCCGGGAGCAGGCGCAGGCTCAACGCGCCGAGCTGCGGGAAGCGGGTGCGCAGGCCCTCGCCGGGATCTGTGGTGGCGGACAGGCTGGGGGCGGGGGCCGGGGGTGCGGTGACGGACGGGGCGGTGATGGACGGGGCGGTGATGGACGGAGCGGGGGACGCGGGCAGCGCCGGCCGCTCGCCGCCGGGCAGCAGGCCGGGCAGGAGTACGCCCGCCACCACCAGCCCGGTCACGGTGACCGCGGCGGCCCCCGCCGTACGGCGGCGCCTGCGCCGGGTCCGTACGACCCGCTGCCGTACGTCGTCGAGCCGGCCCTCGGGGGTGGGCAGCCGGGGGACGGCACGCTCCAGCAGGATGCGCAGCTCCTGCTCCTGTTCCTGCTCCTGACCCTGCTCCTGACCCGGGTCACCCATGGCGGTCACCGCCGTCCACCGGCGTGTCCACCGGCGTATTCACCGACGCGGGCAGCAGGGCCCGCAGGGAGCGCAGCGCCCGGGACGACTGGCTCTTGACGGTGCCGGTGGTGCAGCCGAGCGCCGCCGCGGTGTCCTCGACGCTCAGGTCCTCGAAGTACCGCAGCACGACGACGGCCCGCTGCCGTACCGGCAGGGAGCGCACAGCCGACGCCAGCGTCTGCTCCAGATCCACATGCTCGTACGCGTCCACCGCACCGACCGCGTCCGGGAGTTCGCCGTACGGCAGCTCCCCGCGCCAGCGCCGCCGCCACCAGGAGGCGTGCTGATGGACGAGCGCCTTGCGGACGTACGCCTCGGGCCGGCCGCCCGCTATCCGCGACCATTTCGGCCACACCTTCGCGAGGGTGCTCTGGAGCAGGTCCTCCGCGAGATGCGCGTCGCCGGTCAGCAGCCACGCGACCCGCAGGAGCCGCGGCCCGCGGGCGGCGACGAATGCCTCGAAGTCGCCGTCGCCCGGATCCATGGTCCTGCCCTCGCCATTCTGTTCGGTTTGCCACGCCTGTCGAACGCGGTGGGCCGTCGATCGGGTTGCCTTGGCTCGAAAAAGTATTCACAAGGTGGTCATGGACCTCATACGCGGTCGGCCGAGGATTTGCTGTAACTTTCAAGCACAGCGTTTTTTGCCCCCCTCACCTCAGGAGAGAGCGCCGCTATGACGTCCCCCGTGAACACCACAAGCTCCACAAGCCGCACGAGCACCACCGCCGGCACGACCGGCACCACCGGCCCCCGCCTGGGAGCCCCCGCCGCGGGCGCCTTCCGCGATCACGCGGCCACGCCCCACGCCTATGACGTCGGGCTGCTGCTACTCCGCGTCGTCCTCGGCCTGACGATGGCCGCGCACGGCAGCCAGAAGCTCTTCGGCTGGTTCGGCGGCGGCGGGCTCGACGGCACGGGCACCTTCTTCACCATGAGCGGCTACCCGTCCGGCAAGGCGCTGGCCGTCGTGGCCGGGCTGAGCGAGACCCTGGGCGGCCTGGCCCTGGTGATCGGCCTGCTGACGCCGCTCGCGGGCGCCGCGGTGGTCGGCACGATGATCAACGCGATCGCCGTGAAGGGAACCGGCCACTTCTTCGCGCCCCAGGGCATCGAGTACGAACTCCTCCTGACGGCCGGCGCCGCCGCCCTCGCCCTGACCGGCCCCGGCCGAATCGCGGTCGACCGCTTCCTCCCGTGGGTGAGGACCCACCGCCTGGCGTACGGCGCGGCGGCGGTCGCGCTGGGCCTGGTGGTGGCGGGCGTCACACTGCTGCTGCGGAAGTAGGGCCGACCCGGCCCGGGCCGGCTCGGCCCGCTCGGCACACTGCCCCGGACACCGCCACGCGAGCGACCGTGTCCGGGGCAGCGGTGTGTCTGTACGGGAGCGGTGGTGCGGGTCGTTGGGTAGGTGGGCCGCCCCTCCTGCTGTGAGTGTCGCGTCTCCGTGACAGGTGTAAAGGGCGCTCCTGCGTCTCGTCGGCTGCGCCGATTTCGCTTCGCTCACCCTTGACACCTGTCCCGGAGTCACAAGTGCGGCTTGTCGGGAGGGGCGGCCGGGTGGGAGGGGGTTGCCCGGGGGACCGGATGCCCTGCCACTCGGCTCAGGGTCCGGCGGCCCGGTGGGCCCTGCGGGGCTGCGCGGCGGCGGAGTGGGGCGGCGCGGCACCGGCTCAGCGGCAAACGGTCCTGCAAGCGCCCGTTATGCCCCACTTTGCCCGGCAGGTTGGGGGCCTTGCCGAGCGGTCATGTGCCCTGAGGTGCGTAAGCCGCAGTATCAGGGGGTGCGTTGGTCACCGCCGGGGCGGTGGCTCAGCGTCATCACGATGATGCCGGCCAGCAGCAGCGCGCTGCCGCTCAGGGTGCCGAACTGGCGTACGTCGATGTCGCCGGCCAGGAAGAAGCCCGCCTGCCAGCACAGAGCGACGGCGATGGTCAGCTGCCCCCAGCCGTGGAGGCGCGGCCGGTGGACCGTGCGCCGGTTCACGGGGAGGATCCAGCCACGGGAAACAGCCGCTATGCCGGAGGCGGCGATGAGCAGGGCCACCAGGGCAACGGGGATGAGGAGGTAGAGCTTCATCGGATTCCTCTCTACGGGCGCGCGGGCACGGGCAGTTGCTCAACTCCAGTCGAAGGTGAGGAGCGCGAGCCGCTCGACGGGCTCGAAGAACAGCAGAATCGCATCGGCGCCCGTGGTCCGGTAGTGCCAGCCCGGCACCGATGCCACGAAGCGGAACGGATTGCCGGCCGGACTGACCGGCCATGCGCGCTCGTCGTCGTACTCGACGTGGAACAGGTCGGGCTGGACCCAGTTGCCGTGCGAGTCCGCGTCACCACCGAGCTGCTCAAGCAGTGCCATGCCGGTGGCGTCGTCGTACCGCGAGGACCCGTCGTCGTGGCGCATGAGCAGGTTGCCGTCACGGCGGAAGGCGTCCCGGTGCGCCACGTAGCTGCGCCCTTCGGACGCGCAGTGCTCAACGAGCCGCGCACGGAACCCCGGCCAGGGGTCGGGCAGTTCCTCGGGACGGGTTGCCCGTACGAAGTAGCGCGGGTCGCCGAGCAGGCGGTAGCGGTCGTCCTCCAGGGCGAACCCGAGCCAGTTGGTTCTCTGGAGGGGTGAGTGGAAGGCCTCGGTGTGATCGCCGAGGTAGCCCTCTGTGGGCTCCAGCGGGCTCACGAGGTGGATCCACCCGTGCCAGGCCGGATCCACCTCGGCGAGGTCGATCGACACCAACGGGTGCAGGTGCTCCGCCAGCCCGATCTGGTCGGCGACGAACACGTCTGCGGGCTCGGGGTAGACCCGTAGCCCTGTCCCTGCCGTCATGACGTCTTCCCGCACCTGAATCCTCCATATTTCGGTAGTCGACCGAGGACAGTCAACCCCACCCCACCGACACCCACTTCTGGACGCCGGGTGGGATCCGTGATCGGGTTACGGGTATGAGTTCCTTGATCCGGCATATCACCATCGACTGCGCCGATCCCTATGCCCTGGCGACGTTCTGGGCCAAGGCTCTGGACGGCGCGCTGGCCGACGACGACTTTCCGGGGGACCCGGAAGTCCTGGTCACGGCCGGGGCGACCGGCGTGCTGTTCATCAGGGTCGACGACCGCAAGACGGTGAAGAACCGCGTACACCTGGACCTCCAGCCCCAGGACCGCACCCGGGACGAGGAGGTGGAGCGCCTGCTGGCCCTGGGCGCCACACTCCAGGGCGACCACCGCCGCCCCGACGGACTGGGCTGGGTGACGCTGCACGACCCCGAGGGCAACGAGTTCTGCGTGGAGCGCAGCGCGGCAGAACGCCAAACCGGCTGACGGCGTACAGACGCCCGCCGGTCCGCTGTTCGCTCCGTGAAGTTGTCGGGTGCGAGTCAGTACCAAGAGGTAACAGGGGTGTACGGGGGCGAGCGTGGCACGTGGGGCCGCCCCCTTCTGCTTTGAGTGTCGCGCCTTCGGAACAGGTGTAAAGGGCGCTCCTGCGTCGCGTCGCTGCGCGATGACCTCCGGTCACCCTTGACACCTGCCCCGAAGTCGCAAGTGCGGGAGTGGAGGGGGCGGCCGGGGGGAGGGGGGCCCAGGAGGTCCGCCTGTTCTGCCACTCGGCTCAGGGTCCGGCGGCCCGGTGGGCCCTGCGGGGCCACGCGGCAGAGGAGAGGGGCGGTCCGGCACCGGCTCAGCGGCCAAGGGTCCGCTGCTGGCTGAGACACATGCCCCGCCGGTCACCGTGGAGTGGGGGCAGGGTCTGCTGGGACTCGTGTGGCGGCAAGTGGGCTCCCGGAGGCGGTCTTTGCCTCCAGAAGGGCGTCTAACGCACCTCAGGACACATGTGCCGTCCGGAGAGACTCCCAATCGCCTTCCAAACCACCCCATATGGGACAGATCGGTGGGGTTGGAGTGCTTGATCCCGAAGACTGCGACGCTGTAGCCGTCTGACGTGCCGGAAGTGGCTCTAACGTCGCACTCCCCGCCCCGGCCACCGCCCGGAGACCCCGGACCGGCCCCAAGACCCCGACCGGACAGCAGGCATCGCCCACCTCCCGGGCACCACAACGCAACAGTGATCAGCGGGGCATGAGTGCCGGCCAACCGGCGGCCGTCAGCCGCCGAGACAGGCCCCGCAGCCCCATGCCACTGCTGCGCGGCCCCGCAGGGCCCACCGGCCCGCCAGCCCCTGAGCCGACCGTCAGGGCAGCGGACCTCTTGGGCCCCCCTCACCCCCCGGCCGCCCCCTCCACTCCCGCACTTGCGCTGGAGGGCCGGGTGTCAGGGGTGGAGCGCAGCGGAATCGGCGTAGCCGACGCGACGGAGGAGCGCCCTTGATACCCGGCCCGGAAGCGCGAAAATGACGGCCGAAGGGGGCGGCCCCACGCCCACAACCCCCGCCACCGACCCACCCCACTCGGCGTTGCTCTGACACGCAGGCAGCGACGGCGGCAGCTGAACACCGCAGGCGCGCGTGACGGGGCGTTGTCTCTCTCGTTCAACTGGTGGCAAACCGACCGGTGATTGAAGGAGAGCGGCGATGAGCTGGAACGAGCAGGAAGACAACAACACCTACCAGGTGGTTATCAACCACGAGGAGCAGTACAGCATCTGGCCGGAGGATCGCGAGATCCCGGCCGGATGGAACGCGGTAGGCAAGACCGGCACCAAGGGGGAGTGTCTGACGTACGTTCAAGAGGTGTGGACGGACATGCGCCCCCTGAGCCTGCGCCGCGCGATGGAGCAGACAGCCGACAACAGCTAGGACGCACCCGGTGGTCGGCCGCCCCGCGTGAGCGGTGCGCGGCCCCCACCCCCTACCCCCAGCGCCCGCGCCCGAATATGCGGGGGATCTGGTGGACGCGGATGGTGATGTGCACGGGGTTGCGGTGGCAGTAACAGGTGTACGAGTACGTCTCCTCGGGCTCGACCGGCAGAGGTGGCGGCGGCCGATCGCCCCCCTCCTCGCGTGAGCTGGCCGCGTAGAGCACGCCGAGGATGAGCACGGTGAAGCTGATGGCGAGGGCGGTGACGCCCCAGAAGGTCTGCTCGTCCATGGCGGCGGTCACGGCGGTCGTTACGGTCACCGCGCCGGCGGGGGTGTGAGGTCGATCTCCGCGTAGACGGTCTTCCCGACGGTGCGGGGTTCGGTGCCCCAGCGGTCGGTGATCTGTACGACGAGCGGCAGCCCGCGCCCGAAGCACTCGCCGTCCTCGGCGGTCCGGAGGGCGGGCAGCCGTTCGCCGCGCGGGTCGCTGACCTCGATACGGAAGAGGGCGGGCCGGAGCAGGATGGCGACCTGGAAGAGCCGGTCCCGCAGGCATCCGTGCAGCAGGGCATTGGTGCCGAGTTCGCTGACGACGAGGCCGGTGGCCCACGCGAGTTCGGGATGGCCCCACTCGGTGATCAGCCGGGATGTGCGGTGGCGGGCGAGCGTCACACTGCCCGGTACGGGCGTGTAGTTCAGCCGGTCCTCCCGCAACGGCCCTTCGGGCTGGGGCGGATGGGCTTCGTTTGCCTCGTTGATCGAGGTCATGGACACGCACCTCCATGTGCGGTCGGGGACAGCCGGGGTTGGTGGGCTGGCGGTGGCGATGTCGCGCCGCGTGGTGCTGTGCGCAGGGCAGCGCGGGGCGGTGCACTTCCACCAAGTGGCTCCGCTGTGCGAGCGGTCACGTACCGAACGTAGCGACTGAGTCGGCCCCGGACAATGTTGCGCGGATAATTATCCTCGGAAGAGTGATTGTGGCTTACCGTGAAGCCGATGCAGACTGTGCGTGACATGAGGAGGTCGTCAGTGGTGGCGGAGAGGCGCGCGAGTTCGGCGAAACGCGTATCAACAGTGCTGGCACGCCAGTTGGGCAGTCAGCTCCTGGCCTTCAGGGATGCTGTCGGCCTCAATCAGTCGCATGCCGCAGAAGTGCTCAGCTCCCAGACGGCCAAGGTCGCCAAGATGGAGCGAGGTTGGGTGCCGTTCCGGGATCCCGACATCATCGCGCTGTGCAAGCTGTACGGGGTCGAGGACGACGCGGTCGTGGCCGGCCTGCTCCGGCTGGCGAAGCTGGACCGCGAGCGGCGCCGGGCGAAGGGCTGGTGGAACGCCCTCGACCAGGGCAACTTGCGTGAGTACATCGCGATGGAGGATGTGGCGCTCAAGGTGCGCCTGTGGCAGCTTTCGCTGATTCCGGGGTTGTTCCAGACGGCGGACTACATCAGAGCCATGGCTGTGCCAGTAACTTCACCTGACGAGATCGATGACATTGAGCGGATCGTCGACGTACGGCAGAAGCGGCAGGCGCTCCTCCACGGAGAGGAACCGCTACAGGTTCACGCTGTGATTTGGGAGGCGGCTCTCCGCCAGCTCATCGGAGGACCGCAAGCCATGGGGCGTCAGCTTATGCGCTTGCGAGAGCTGGCCGAACTGCCCAACATCCGTGTGCAGGTGCTCCCTCTTCAGGCGGGTGGATACCCTGGCGTGGGCGGTCCTTTTAACATTCTTTCGTTTGCTGAGGAGAGCGCGCTGGACGTGGTCCACATGGACGGGCTCGGTTCCACGACCTGGGTTGAGGGAGTGGAGGAGAGCGCGATCTATGCAAATCTCTTTGGCCGCCTGTGCTCAGTCAGCCTCTCGCCCTACGACTCGGCGCGGCTCATCGAGAGCATCGGCCAAGAATTGAGTGTGTGACATGTACTGCTTCAGGAAGTCCAGCTACAGCAACCAGACCGGCGAGTGCGTTGAGGTCGCCCTCAACATCGCCCACACCGTCGCTGTCCGGGACTCCAAGAACCAGCCCACCGGGCCCGTCCTACACCTCAACCCCACCGCCTGGAAGTGCTTCGTAGAAGCCGCGTACTCCCTGGATGGCAGCCGTGCCTGACATGCACCGCTTCAGGAAGTCCAGCCACAGCGACTCGACCGGCGAGTGCGTTGAGGTCGCCCTCAATATCGCCCACACCGTCGCCGTCCGAGACTCCAAGACCCACCCCGCCGGCCCCACCCTCCTCCTCACCCCCACCGCCTGGCGCACCTTCCACACCGCCCTCCAGGCTGATTCGCCGTCCGTCGAGCGATACGTCAACAAGTCCTGATTCAAAGGAAGTTCATGGTTCGGCAAGCCTGGATCTGAACCCATCCGGCGTTACTCTCGAAAGTGCGACAGGCGGCGTCCGGCGGAAGCGCGGGGCGGTCGTGGTGGCGCAACGGAACGTGCTTCGGGGGCATGCGTTTCCAGGGGGGCCGGGGTGGATGGCAAGGCAAGTACCGGCTGTGTGGGGCCCATCGTCGAGGTCATCGCATGCGCGGTGGGTGGGCTGGCCGGCTGGGCGATAGCCGGGAACTTCGTGGGCGTGGGTGTCGGACTGGTGGTTACCCACGCGATGGTGATCGCCGCCGGGTACTACTTCACATCCGCCGGGACGGCGGCCCGGGAATTCTTATCGGTGCACATGCTTTTCGGCGGGCTCGCGGGCTCGATCGTTCTCGGGTACGTGACGTGGTGGTACGTGGGACTGGCGGCCTTCAGCGCCACAGTCGTACTGGTCGCACGGATGAGCCGGCCCGCCTTCGACAACGAGGACGCGTACGGGTACGGGGACGAGGACGAGGACGAGGGTACGGAGACAAGCTGGACGCGGCCGGAGGACTTGAACGACCTGGTGAACCGGGCGGGGTGGTGGGGGCCGGCCTCGCAGAGACCAAAGGAACCACAGAGACCACAGAGACCACAGAACTGGCCCAAGCCCCCAGCACGCCCCGTACCCCCCGCGCCGTCCACTCCCCCCGTACCACTACCACCGCCACCGTCCTGGCCAAGTCCACAGCCCCCCGTCGGAACATGGCGGCGCTTGCGTGCCAGGTGGAAGCCGGTGCGGGTGGAATCGGATACCTGCCGCATCACCGCCGACCGGGGCGGGCTGACGGTGGAGCACTCACGGACCTCGCCCCCATGGGTCGTGCATCTGAAGATCGACTGGTCGGATCTCGAACGGCTTGAGTTCTGGACCGATGCCCGGGACCCGACCGTCGCGCTGTTCGCCTACCCGGTCTCCGGCGGGCGCCGGTTCCTCGTGGACGCGGCGCGGCTGCCTGAGCGGGAATGGCGCGTGCTGGCGTACGGCATCGCGTTGAAGAGCCGCGGCAAGGTCGACCTCGACCTCTCCCAGCGCGATGCCCGCTGGATCGACCCCGAGTACTGACGGTTCTGCCTGCCGGCCCTGGCGATCAGCCCCCGGCCTCCCGAGCCTCCCGAGCCTCCCGAGCCGCCTCGGCCTCCCGAGCCTCCCGAGCCTCCCGAGCCGCCTCGGCCTCCCGAGCCTCCCGAGCCTCCCGAGCCGCCTCGGCCTCCCCGGTCTCCCGTGCCACCCGCTCCAGCCGCCCCCGGTACTCCTCCCACCACGCCTGATCTCCGGGCGCCAGGCTGTCCTTGCCCTGCAACCACCCGACCGACCCGTCCGTCAGCTCGCGCACGATGTCGGCGTGGCCGGCGTGCCGCTGGGCGTCGCCGATGACGCGTACGACGATGTGGTGCAGCGTCACCTCCCGTCGCTCCTCGGGCCACCACGGGACGTGTCCGGTCGCGTCCAGGTCCAGCGCGTCAATCGTGTCGTTGGAGTGCTTCCACGCCTGCCGGTACAGGTCCACGATCTGTTCGCGGGACTCGTCCGCCGTGGCCCACATGTCCACGTTGGGCTCGTCGCTCTCCGTGTACCACCAGGACGGGCGGACGCGGCTCTCCCCGTCGAAGTACGGTCGTCCGAACGTGTCGCCGAAGTACCCCAGTTCCACACTGGCGGAGTGTTTGACCAGGCCCAACAGGTTGGTGCCGGTCGGTGTGAAGGGGCGGCGAATGTCGTACTCGGAGAGCCCGTCCAGCTTCCACAGCAGGGAGTCGCGAGCGTCCTGGAGGTAGCGGAGAAGGTCCGCTTTCGGGTTCGATTCGACCATGCCGGGCAGTGTCCCACCCGGCACTGACAACGGCCCCCGGCAGCAGCCGACTCCAACGCTCGCCACCCTCCGCTGGGTTCCCTCAAGGCGCCCAAAGAGATTGCCGCCCGGCGTGGCGTTCCTGAGGCCGAGATCATCCGGAAGGGCGTCCATCTCGCGGCCATGGGTGAGCGGCAGTGGACGGAGCCGCTGGATATGCCGAGCTTTGACAGCGGCGACCCCACGGGGTGGGCGCGGACGGGCGTGGACAGGACCTAGCCTCGTCCCCATGTCACCCGCCACGAATCCCGCCAGGAAGACCGCCGACAAGACCGCCGCGAACCCCGCCGCCAAGCGCCCGCGTCCGCGCGTCTACGACTCCGCCAAGACCCGGGCCGCCGTGCTCGCCCAGTTCCGGCACGTACGGGACGCCGTCGACGCGATGACGCCCGCGCAGCTCGCGCTGCCCAGCGGGCTCGGGGAGTGGACCGTACGGGAGCTGGCCGCGCATGTGGCCATGGGGGTCGAGTCGGTGAGCCTCTACCTGGAGCAGCCGGTACGGTCCGAGGCCGCCGTGGTCGCCGAGGCCGGGCCGGTGATCGTGCTGGCCGAGTGGCCGTTCGTGACGGCCCGGTACGCCGGGCCGATCGCCGAGAACGTTACGGCGTACGCCACGACCGCGCCGCCCGGCGAGCTGCTCGGGCGGGCCGCCGAGCGGATCGAGGCGCTGCTGCCGGCGGCGGACGACCGGCAGACGCTGGTCACCCGCGTGGGGGCGATGCGGCTCGCGGACTATCTGGTGACGCGGACCGTCGAGCTGACCGTCCACACCGACGACCTCAACCGCGCCGCCGGGCTGAGCATCCCGTTCGACCGCCAGGCCCTCGCCGCCGCGACGCGGCTGCTCGCCGACGCCCTCGCCGTCAAGGCGCCCGGCGCGTCGACCGAGGTGCGGGTCCCGCCGTACGCCGTGGTTCAGTGCGTGGAGGGGCCCCGGCACACGCGCGGTACGCCGCCCAACGTCGTGGAGACCGACCCGCTGACCTGGCTGCGGCTGGCCACCGGGCGGACGGCCTGGGCCGAGGCGCTCGACACGGCGCGGGTGAGCGCGAGCGGGGAGCGCGCGGATCTCTCCGGGCTGCTCCCGCTGATGAGTTGACGAACAGTCCGGACGGAAATACGGAAAAGGCGGAACCGTACGCCGGTGTGTTCCGTCACATCGGCATGCCAAAGCAGCAGTTCACCCAGATCACCGCAATCACGATCATCGCGGACATGCACCAGGAAGTGTCAGGGGCATGATCAGGAAGCGGATCACCAAGGCCACCGCCGTCCCCGGCGCCGTCACGGCGCTCGCCCTGCTCCTCCTCTCCGCCTGCGGTACGGATTCAGGCTCGGGCTCGGGCTCGGGCTCGGAGTCCGGTACGGGATCGGGCGCCCGCAACGTATCCGGCGCGGCGGAGGGCGCCGGAGCCGACGCGGACGGGGACGCGGACGGGGACGGGAAGGGGGACGCGGTCCCGGCCCTCACCGAAGTCCTGCGCAACACCAAGGGCACCAACGGCGCCACCGGCACCGTTTGGGAGATGGCCAGCGTGACCGTTGGCGGCAAGAAGATCACCCCCACCGAGAAGGCCAGGGCCAATCTCCGCGTGGACGCCGACGGTACGTTTCGTCTGTCCCCGGACTGCAACCTCGGCACCCAGAAAGTCACGGTCGACGGCGGAATCCTCGTCGTGAGTGACGAGCCGGGCGATACCACGCTGATGTCGTGCCCGGACGAGCAGCGACCCTTCGCCGACGCCTTCGGCAAGGTGTTCCGCGGAAAGCTCTCGACCACGCTCGGCGACGACGGCCGGCTCACCCTCACCGGCGCCGGCGACGACTCGATCGCTCTCACCCTCGACCGTCCCGCGCCCCTCGTGGGCACGGACTGGCGGGTGGACGGAGTCGTCGACACCGTCATCGAGCCCGGCGACACCCAGGGCTCCCTGCCGAAGGGGACGGACGGCAAGGCGTCCCTCACGTTCGGTAAGGGCGCCGACGGCAAGAGCGGCACGGTCGAGGGCACCGACGGCTGCAATGTCTTCCGCGGCTCCGCGAAGATCTCCGAGGCGACGAACAAGATCACCTTCGGCGCGCTCCGCACCACCAAGAAGGCATGCTCCCAGCCCGAAAGCGCACTCGAAGAGCGTTTCGCGAAGGTGCTCACGGGTGAGATCGAGTATGAGCTGGGCCACAACCAGCTGAAGCTCCTCGCCGGGAACGGCCTCGGCATCAGCGCGAAAACCACCCCGAAAACCACCGTGACAACCACCCTTCAGGAGTGATCCACCCGAGACGATCCGGCCCACTGGTCCGCGCTCTTCCGCATCCCCAATTCGGACCAGTGGTCGATCTCGCCTACACTCGGTGTGTGCCTCGTGGTGATGGACGACTCAACCACGACCTGCTCCCCGGAGAGAAGGGCCCCCAGGACGCTTGCGGCGTCTTCGGAGTCTGGGCCCCGGGCGAAGAGGTCGCCAAGCTCACCTATTTCGGACTGTATGCCCTTCAGCACCGCGGACAGGAGTCCGCGGGCATCGCAGTGAGCAACGGCTCCAAGATCCTTGTGTTCAAGGACATGGGCCTCGTCTCGCAGGTCTTCGACGAAACCTCTCTCAGCTCTCTCCTGGGCCATATCGCGGTGGGCCATGCCCGCTACTCCACCACCGGTGCCTCGGTGTGGGAGAACGCGCAGCCGACCTTCCGGGCCACGGCCCACGGCTCCATCGCGCTCGGTCACAACGGCAATCTGGTCAATACCGCGCAGCTCGCCGGTATGGTCGCCGATCTGCCGAAGGAGAACGGCCGGACGACGCGCGTCGCCGCCACCAATGACACCGATCTGGTGACGGCCCTGCTGGCCAGCCAGACGGACGACGACGGCAGACCCCTCAACCTCGAGGACGCCGCCGCCAAGATCCTGCCCGAGGTCAAGGGCGCCTTCTCGTTCGTCTTCATGGACGAGCACACGCTCTACGCGGCCCGTGACCCCCAGGGCATCCGCCCGCTGGTCCTCGGCCGGCTGGAGCGCGGCTGGGTGGTCGCCTCCGAGGGCGCCGCCCTCGACATCTGCGGTGCCTCGTACGTCCGTGAGATCGAGCCCGGCGAGCTGATCGCCATCGACGAGAACGGTCTCCGTACGCAGCGATTCGCGGAAGCGAAGCCCAAGGGCTGCGTCTTCGAGTACGTCTACCTGGCCCGTCCCGACACGGACATCGCCGGACGGAACGTCTATCTGTCCCGCGTCGAGATGGGTCGGAAACTCGCCAAAGAAGCTCCGGTCGACGCCGATCTGGTGATAGCGACGCCCGAGTCCGGCACGCCCGCCGCCATCGGTTACGCGGAGGCAAGCGGCATCCCGTACGGCTCGGGACTCGTCAAGAACGCCTATGTCGGCCGGACCTTCATCCAGCCCTCCCAGACCATCCGCCAGCTGGGCATCCGCCTCAAGCTGAACCCGCTGAAGGAAGTCATCCGGGGCAAGCGCCTGGTGGTCGTCGACGACTCGATCGTCCGCGGCAACACCCAGCGCGCCCTGGTCAAGATGCTCCGCGAGGCGGGCGCGGCCGAGGTCCACGTGCGGATCTCGTCCCCGCCGGTGAAGTGGCCCTGTTTCTTCGGTATCGACTTCGCCACCCGCGCGGAGCTGATCGCCAACGGCATGTCGGTCGACGAGATCGGCGTCTCCATGGGCGCGGACTCGCTCGCGTACATCTCCCTCGACGCGATGATCGAGGCGACCACCATCGCCAAGCCGAACCTCTGCCGCGCGTGCTTCGACGGTGAGTACCCGATGGAGCTGCCCGATCCCGAGCTGCTCGGCAAGCAGCTGCTGGAGACCGAGCTGGCGGCCGGCCCGGCAAGCGCCGCATCCGAGGCGCTGCGCCGTCCCTAGCGGTCCGGAGCCGTCCTGACGTCCTGATGGATTTCCGGACGGCTCCCGGACGGCTCCCGGACGGCCAGGACCTCCTGCCACCCCACCCCACCCCGCCACCTGCCACCCCGCCACATTCCACCCCACCCCGCCACATCCCCGTTGTGACGTTCTACGAGCGTTCGACGACCGAACGACGACAGGAAAGTACCCAGCCATGTCCGAAACGACTACTGGTGCCAGCTATGCCGCCGCGGGCGTCGACATCGAAGCCGGTGACCGCGCGGTCGAGCTGATGAAGGAGTGGGTGAAGAAGACGCAGCGCCCCGAGGTCCTCGGCGGCCTCGGCGGCTTCGCCGGCCTCTTCGACGCCTCCGCCCTCAAGCGCTACGAACGCCCGCTGCTCGCCTCCGCCACCGACGGCGTCGGGACGAAGGTCGACCTCGCCCGCAAGATGGGCGTGTACGACACGATCGGCCATGACCTGGTCGGCATGGTTGTGGACGACCTGGTCGTCTGCGGCGCCGAACCGCTCTTCATGACCGACTACATCTGTGTCGGCAAGGTCCACCCCGAGCGCGTCGCCGCCATCGTCAAGGGCATCGCCGAGGGCTGTGTGCTGGCCGGCTGCGCCCTGGTCGGCGGCGAGACCGCCGAGCACCCCGGGCTGCTGGGCGAGGACGACTTCGATGTCGCCGGTGCCGGTACGGGCGTGGTCGAGGCGGACCGGCTGCTCGGCGCGGATCGTATCCGTACGGGTGACGCCGTGATCGCGATGGCGTCCTCCGGGCTTCACTCGAACGGGTACTCACTGGTGCGGCATGTGGTCTTCGACCGGGCCGGCTGGTCGCTGGACCGGGAGGTCGAGGAGTTCGGCCGCACGCTCGGCGAGGAGCTGCTGGAGCCCACGAAGATCTACTCGCTGGACTGCCTGGCGCTCACCCGGACCACCGATGTGCACGCGTTCAGTCACATCACCGGCGGCGGCCTCGCGGCGAACCTCGCCCGGGTGATCCCGGACGGGCTGCACGCCACGGTCGACCGTTCGACCTGGACGCCCGGCGCGGTCTTCGACGTGGTCGGTACGGCCGGCCGGGTGGAGCGGCTGGAGCTGGAGAAGACCCTCAACATGGGCGTCGGCATGATCGCCGTCGTCCCGGCGGACTCCGTCGACGCCGCGGTCACCACGCTCGCGGACCGGGGTGTCGAGTCCTGGGTCGCCGGTGAGATCACCGAGCGTGGCGACCACACCACGGGAGCGGCGCTGACCGGCGACTACGCGAGCAACGGCTGAGCGGTGCCGGCGCTGCCCCGGTGTGCGGAAGGCCACTCGTCACGGCGTGTGTCGAGTGGCCGGTCCGCCCCGAGGTCATCCCGTTCGTAAGACAGCACAGAACCCGGTCCGGGGTCGGTCCCGGACCGGGCATGTGAGCTGATGATGCTCGGGGGATACGGACGTCAAGCGCCGCGGCGCCGCGCCGAGGGTCCGGACTGGTCGTCCTCGTCCTCGTCGTTGTTGTATCGATCCGCGTACTGTGCGTACGGGTCATCTTCCTCGTCGTCGTCCTCGAACGGCTCTGCGTTCGGTGGCTGACTCGAAGGTGATGCGCCCAGCTCGTTGGCCAGACGCGACAGGTCTGTCCCGCCGCTGTTGTACTTCAGCTGGCGGGCGACCTTCGTCTGCTTGGCCTTGGCCCGGCCGCGCCCCATGGCTCGACCCCCTCGGTGACGGGGCTCGACGGCCCCAGAGTCTTGACACGCGTTCATGAATCAGAACGAGCTCTCCGCGGAGAGCTCGTCCGTAGGGCTTCAACGGTACCTGCTCTCGCGGCCATACGGTACGCCGCCCGCATGACGCGCCTCGGCGCAGGACCGGTGAGACGCCCTGTCCTCCCTGGTCAGCTGCGATTTTAACCTCTTCTGAGGGCTCGACCCGCCGACCGGAGTGAGTCTGGTCTCCCCTGCCGGGCGGGCCCCGGAGAAACGCCCTCCGAGGCCCGCCCGCACTCATCCGCGCGTCGTCCGCGCGTCACTCCGCGCATCCTCCGCGCGTCAGCCGCGCCGCGCCTCCGCCATCCGGTGCTCGGCGATCCTGTCGGCCGCCGCGGCCGGCGGAATCCCGTCGGTCTTCGCACGTGCGAAGATTTGCAGCGTGGTGTCGAAGATGTGCGCGGCCTTCGCCCGGCACCGTTCGAAGTCGAAGCCGTGCAGCTCGTCGGCGACCTGGATGACCCCGCCCGCGTTCACCACGTAGTCGGGCGCGTACAGGATCCTGCGGTCCGCGAGATCCTTCTCCACCCCCGGATGGGCGAGCTGGTTGTTGGCCGCTCCGCAGACGATCGACGCGGTGAGGACCGCCACCGACGCGTCACTCAGCGCCCCGCCGAGCGCGCACGGGGCGTAGATGTCCAGCCCCTCCGTGCGGATCAGCGCCTCGGTGTCGGCGGCCACGGCGACCTCCGGGTGCTGGTCGGTGATCGCGGCGACCGATTCGGCCCGTACGTCCGTGATCACGACGTGCGCGCCGTCCTTGAGCAGGTGTTCCACCAGGTGGCGGCCGACCTTGCCGACGCCCGCGATGCCGACCGTACGGCCGCGCAGCGACGGGTCGCCCCACAGGTGCTGCGCGCTGGCCCGCATGCCCTGGAAGACGCCGAAGGCGGTCAGGACCGAGGAGTCGCCCGCGCCGCCGTTCTCCGGGGAGCGGCCCGTCGTCCACTCGCAGGTGCGGGCGACGACGTCCATGTCCGCGACGTAGGTGCCGACGTCGCACGCGGTGACGTACCGGCCGCCGAGCGAGGCGACGAACCGGCCGTACGCCAGCAGCAGTTCCTCGGTCTTGATCTGCTCGGGGTCCCCGATGATCACGGCCTTGCCGCCGCCGTGGTCGAGCCCGGCCAGGGCGTTCTTGTACGACATGCCCCGGGCGAGGTTCAGCGCGTCGGCGACGGCCTCCTCCTCGGAGGCGTACGGGTAGAACCGGGTGCCGCCGAGGGCGGGACCGAGGGCGGTGGAGTGGAGGGCGATGACGGCCTTGAGGCCGGTGGGGCGGTCCTGGCAGAGGACCACCTGCTCGTGGCCGCCCTGCTCCGTGCGGAACAGGGTGTGCAGTACGTCGGGGTGCGGTACATCGGTGTGCTGTACATCGGTGTGCTGTACGTCGACGTGCGCGCCGGAAACATCGGTCACTGTAGTGACTCCCAAGTACGAAGCGGCGGTGGGAAGTCCCTCCGTCCCTCCCGTGGGGTGGGGGAGGGACCGGCGGGGCAGACCCGAGATTAAGTCCTACTCGTGCGTAGATCGGCCGCAGTGCTGTGGATCACCCCCTGGAGAGTGACGGGCGTGGGACGATGCGCGACATGCCGGCGGTGTCGTTCCTCCCTGTGCCCTACGCGTCCTACCTGCGCGTCTATGAGCCGTTGGCGGCTTTTCCCGAAGCCGAGAGGGCCCATTGGCGGCATTACGCCACCCGGGAGAGCACACCGACCGCCCAGGACGAACTGCGCCGCTCGCTGGCCGACTTGCTGCCGACGCCCCCGGTGCCCGTCCCCGTGCACGAGAGCGGGGACGCGTTCGTCGCCGAGGTGGACGGTGTCGTGTGCGTCTGTCCCTGGCGGACCCGGCTGCGCGGCTGGCTGGCGCTGGAGGAGCTGGCGCAGACCTTCCCGCCCCGCCTGCTGGACGCGGTGCTGCCCGAGGTGGTGCGCGGCCAGGCGGAGGCGGACTACGCGCGCTGGCGCGAGCGCAATCCGGACGCGCGGCCGTGGATCAGGACGGCGGTCTGGCAGGTGCCGGTGCGCTGGTTCACGCTCTTCGCCGACGAGGAACGGGAGTACGAGCCGGGCGGGCCCCGGGACGAGCCGGGCGGGGGCGGGAGCGAGCCGGGCGGTAACGAGGGCAAGCCGGGCCCGTTCCTGCGCTACCGGACCCCGATGGTGCAGGCCAGACGCCGGCTGGCGCGCTCGCTGAAGACGCTGCGGGACGCGATGGACGACAGTCCGATGACCGAGGGGCTGGTCGATGTCGGGCGCTGGCTGGAGGAGTTCCATCCGCGTTCACTGGTCGAACTGGACTACGGGGGCCTGGTCCATGTCCTGTCCGGCGCCCAGCTGGACCGGGACCGCTCGGCCGCCGATCTGGCCGCCGCGCTCACCGCGCTGCGTTCGGGCGACGGCGAGGCGGCGGGAGTCGCGTACGGACGGCTCAGCGAGCGCTGGCGGGCCGTCAGGGACCGGCAGTTCGCGAACTGACGGCAGTCACCGCGAACCGAGCGCACCGGGTCGGCTACGGCGCGTGCGGACCGTATCCGGCCGCCCGGGGCGGGCGCCCCGCGCATGAAACGGGCGTGAAACGGTCATGGGAGAGACTTGAACCAGACTTGAACGAGACACCGGGGCGGAAGTCCCGATCCCGGCTTTTGCCCTCAAGGGTGACGGACCGCACTAACGGGGCTCTTGCGCCCAACACCCACCCTCGTGTCAAAATAGGACAAGGAGTCCGGGGAGGGCTCCTTCCGCTCAAGTGTGGGCGGATCACTCGTCATTGCACTCTATACGGGGGGTCTGGTGGCCCCTGATCGCTCTGTGACTGATCGTATCTGTGACGTGACTGTCCGCTATGGCATGGTCCATCGGCTTCCGCCGCTGATGAACACCTCAGAGGGCAATTCCATCGGTTTGGCCGACGTGGCTGGACGGATGGTGTAGTTGTAGTGCCGAGGACAAGCCGTTCGTCCTATAACCGACTCGGCCCGCGTCCGCCATTTCGGGCAACGCGGGTCAAGGTGCAGAATTTAGAGGAAAGAACCGAGATGGTTCGGTTCTCCCGAGGAGGCCGCTCATGACCGCTCGCACCCCTGATGCCGAGCCGCTGCTGACCCCGGCTGAGGTTGCCACGATGTTCCGTGTGGACCCGAAGACGGTCACGCGCTGGGCAAAAGCCGGCAAGCTCACGTCCATCCGCACGCTCGGTGGGCATCGCCGGTATCGCGAGGCAGAGGTTCGCGCACTGCTTGCGGGTATTCCGCAGCAGCGCAGCGAGGCCTGAACCGCTTCAAGCAAGGCTCAGCAACGCTCAACAGGGCTCACCCCAGAGCCTGATGGGGCCCGTGAGGGCTCTTCAGGGCTCGCCGACCAGGGAAATCGCCGGGTCCCCCAACTCGGTCGTTCCCTACCTATAGCTCCATACGACGGGGCACCTGCCCCAACAGGTGCCATGCCCTCGCAACACGGGTAAGTCGTCGATCGCGCCGGACTCCGCCGAGTCCGGCGCGATCTTTTTTGTTCGGTGTGAGGGCGCTGTTCCGCCCCTGTTGAGAGCCTGTGCGGAGGGTGCGTGGGGAGGGTGCGGAGAGGCTTTCCCGAGGGTGCAATTGCACATATTAAATTGGTGCCGTGTAGGGCGGTTGTAAGGGAGGCTCCTGTCGAAACTCTTGAGGTGACACCCGTCACACCTCTGACCCCTCGTGGGGGGTGGGTGATCGTCGCCGTGGGCGGTGAACGGTCGGTCAGGAGTCAGCCGGCCGAGGGGTATTGGCCGTCGGATAAGCGGTCCGCGGCGCTCTTCACGAAGAGTTCAGTGGTGAACAGTTCGCCCTTGAAGAGATCGTCGCCCGGTGCGGACTCCATGGCAAGCCGCTGGAGGCGATGACAGATCGGGCAGTGGCCCGTGCGATGCGGATGGCCGGAAGCAGCCGCCAGATGAGCGCGCAGCAGCGCGCCGGTCTCATGCCTCAACGGCCTCCGCGGCCTCTGCCGCTCCGCGGGTCCCACCTGTCCCGTCTGTCCTGCCGACGGATCCGTCGTGGATACGGTCACGCGCACCACCCCCCAGGGCTCATGTGACTGGGGTACTCCCGGGGCGGTGACACCGTCAAGGAGCGAAGGTCCCGCCCCGCCCGATTTGGACGTGCCATAGGCGCACCATCGCCGCGTCATTACCGTGGCGTGACCCTGGGGTGGGTGAGACACGAAGAAGCCCGCATCGGTAAGGATGCGGGCTTCTTCTACTGCGGTCCTGACGGGATTTGAACCCGCGGCCTCCACCTTGACAGGGTGGCGAGCACTCCAAACTGCTCCACAGGACCAGGTTTCGCGGCCCGTGTTCCCCGGGCTGCGAAGACAGACTCTACAGCAGCTCGGAGGGTGCGGTCGAACCGGATCCGCGGCCCGCCCGCAGGCGCCCCCCGGCCCGCCCTCCGGTGCCCCCCGGTGCCCCCGGCCCGCCCGCGGCTACGGCGCCGCCGCGTCGATCGCCTTCACGATCCGCTTGTCCGACACCGGCTGCGCCGTGCCCAGCGCGTGCGCGAAGTAGCTCACCCGCAGCTCCTCGATCATCCAGCGGATGTCCGTGACCTCCCGGGGCACAGGACGGCCCCGGGGCAGCTGCTCCAGCAGCCACGCGTACTCGTCCCGCATCTCGTGGACCTTCTCCATCCGCGTGGTGTCCCGCTGGACGGACGTCGGCATCTGCTGCAACCGCCGGTCGGCGGCCACGAGATAGCGCATCAGGTCCGCCAGCCGGCGCAGCCCCGTACGGGTCACGAAGCCGGCCGGTACGAGGGCCGCCAGCTGGTCCCTGACGTCCTGGACGTTGCGCAGCAGCACCGGACTGGTCGTGGCCTTCAGACGGCGCTCACAGGCCTGCCAGGCGGCCAGGATCTGCTGCACCTGGCCGACGGTCCGCACCGTCGCGTCCACGAGGTCGGCGCGGACCTTCTCGTACAGCTTCCTGAACGACTCCTCGTCCCACGCGGGACCCCCGTGGTCCGCGATCAGCTTGTCGGCGGCGGCGGTCGCGCAGTCCTCGAAGAGCGCCTGCACCGAGCCGTGCGGATTGCGGGAGAGCGCCAGCTTGTGCTGGTTGGTGAGCCGGTCGGAGGCGAACTTCGCCGGGTTCACCGGGATGTTCAGCATGATCAGCCGCCGGGTCCCGGCCCACATCGCCTGCTGCTGCTCCGCCTCCGTGTCGAAGAGCCGTACGGCCACGGTCGCGCCCTCGTCGGCCAGCGCCGGGTACGCCTTCACCGGCTGGCCGGCCCGCCGGGTCTCGAAGACCCGTACCAGCGTGCCGATCGTCCAGTCAGTCAGGCCCGTGCGCTCGATCGTCTCGCCGCCCGCCCGCTCGGCGGTCGCCGCCGCGGCCTGGGAGAGCGCCTGGCGGGCCTTGGGGCGCAGCTGGAGCACGAGGTCCGCCAGGTCCTTGCCCTCGGCGACCTTGCGGCGCCGCTCGTCGACGATCCGGAACGTGATCTTCAGATGGTCCGGGATCCGGGAGAGGTCGAAGTCCTCCGCCGCGACCGGCACCCCCACCATCCGCTGGAGCTCGCGCGCCAGCGTCACCGGCAGCGGCTCCTGGAGCGGCACCGCGCGGTCCAGGAAGGCGTCCGCGTAGTTCGGGGCGGGCACGTAGTGGCGGCGGATCGGCTTGGGCAGGGAGCGGATCAGCTCCACCACCACCTGCTCGCGCAGCCCGGGGATCTGCCAGTCGAAGCCCTCCGGCGTGACCTGGTTGAGCACCTGAAGGGGTACGTGGACGGTCACGCCGTCCGCGTCCGCACCCGGCTCGAACTGATACGTCACCCGGAACTTGAGCGGACCCTGACGCCAGTTGTCCGGGTAGTCGTCCTTGGTGACCGAGCCGGCCTTCTCGTTGATCAGCATCGACCGCTCGAAGTCGAGCAGCTCGGGCTCGTCCCGCCGCGCCGCCTTCCACCACGCGTCGAAGTGCGCCCCGGACACCACATCCGCCGGCACCCGCTGGTCGTAGAAGTCGAAGAGCGTCTCGTCGTCCACGAGGATGTCGCGGCGCCGCGCGCGGTGCTCCAGCTCCTCGACCTCGCCCAGAAGTTTGCGATTGTCATGGAAGAACTGATGGTGCGTCCGCCAGTCGCCCTCCACCAGCGCGTGCCGGATGAACAGCTCCCGCGACGCCTCCGCGTCGATCCGCCCGAAGTTCACCTTCCGCTGCGCGACGATCGGCACGCCGTACAGCGTCACCTTCTCGTACGCCATCACGGCCGCCATGTCCTTCTCCCAGTGCGGCTCGCTGTACGTGCGCTTCAGGAGATGGCCGGCCAGCGGCTCGATCCACTCGGGCTCGACCTTCGCGTTGACCCGCGCCCACAGCCGGGAGGTCTCCACCAGCTCGGCCGACATGACGAAGCGCGGCGGCTTCTTGAAGAGGGCCGAGCCGGGGAAGACGGCGAACTTCGCGCCGCGCGCCCCCAGATACTCGTTCTTCGCGCCCTCTTTGACGTCCTTCATTCCGATATGGGACAGCAGTCCGGCCAGCAGCGACACATGGACGGCCTGGTCCGCCGCGTCGTCCTCCGCGATATGGAGGCCCATCTGCTTGGCGACCGTACGGAGCTGGGAGTAGATGTCCTGCCACTCCCTGATCCGCAGGAAGTTCAGATACTCCGACTTGCACATCCGGCGGAACGCGGAGGACGACAGCGTCTTCTGCTGCTCGCGCACGTACCGCCACATGTTCAGGAACGCCAGGAAGTCGGACGTCTCGTCCTTGAAGCGCGCGTGGTGCTGGTCGGCCTGCGTCTGCTTCTCCGCCGGGCGTTCGCGCGGGTCCTGGATGGAGAGCGCGGCGGCGATCACCATCACCTCGCGGACACAGCCGTTCTTGTCGGCCTCGATGACCATACGGGCGAGCCGCGGGTCCACCGGGAGCTGGGAGAGCTTGCGGCCGAGCGGGGTGAGCTTCTTCTTCGGGTCCTTCTCCACCGAGTCGAGCGCGCCCAGCTCCTGGAGCAGCTGCACACCGTCGCGGATGTTGCGGTGGTCCGGCGGGTCGATGAAGGGGAACTTCTCGATCTCGCCGAGCCCGGCCGCCGTCATCTGGAGGATGACCGAGGCGAGGTTCGTACGGAGGATCTCCGCGTCGGTGAACTCCGGCCGGGAGGTGAAGTCGTCCTCCGCGTACAGCCGGATGCAGATGCCGTCCGACGTACGGCCGCAGCGGCCCTTGCGCTGGTTGGCGCTGGCCTGGGAGACCGCCTCGATCGGCAGCCGCTGGACCTTGGTGCGGTGGCTGTAGCGGGAGATCCGGGCGGTGCCCGGGTCGATCACGTACTTGATGCCGGGGACCGTCAGCGAGGTCTCCGCGACATTGGTCGCGAGGACGACCCGGCGTCCGCCGTGGCGCTGGAACACCCGGTTCTGCTCGGCGTGCGACAGACGCGCGTACAGCGGCAGGATCTCGGTGGCGCGCAGCTTGCGCTTCTCCAGGGCGTCCGCCGTGTCGCGGATCTCCCGCTCCCCGGAGAGGAAGACGAGGATGTCGCCCGGGCCCTCCGACTGGAGTTCGTCCACGGCGTCGGCGATCGCGGTGATCTGGTCGCGGTCGCCCTCCTCGCCGTCCTCCTCCAGCAGCGGCCGGTAGCGGACCTCCACCGGGTACGTACGGCCCGAGACCTCGACGATGGGCGCGTCCCCGAAGTGCCGGGAGAACCGCTCGGGGTCGATGGTCGCCGACGTGATGACGACCTTGAGGTCGGGGCGGCGGGGCAGGAGCTGGGCGAGATAGCCGAGCAGGAAGTCGATGTTGAGGCTGCGCTCGTGGGCCTCGTCGATGATGATCGTGTCGTACGCGAGGAGTTCGCGGTCGGTCTGGATCTCGGCGAGCAGGATGCCGTCGGTCATCAGCTTCACGAAGGTCGCGTCCTGGTTCACCTGGTCGGTGAAGCGGACCTTCCAGCCGACCGCCTCGCCCAGCGGGGTGTCCAGCTCCTGCGCGACGCGCTCGGCGACCGTACGGGCGGCGATCCGGCGGGGCTGGGTGTGCCCGATCATGCCGCGCACCCCGCGCCCCAGCTCCAGACAGATCTTGGGGATCTGGGTCGTCTTGCCCGACCCGGTCTCCCCGGCGACGATCACGACCTGATGGTCACGTATCGCCTCCAGGATCGTGTCCTTCTTCTGGCTGACGGGCAGCTGCTCCGGATACGAGACGGGCGGCACCCGCTCCCCGCGCCGGCGCGTCCGCTCGGCGGCCTTCCCGGCCTCACCGGCGATCTCGTCCAGTACGGCCTGTCGCGCGTCGGGTTTACGGATGCGCCGGGCGCCTTCGAGACGGCGGCCGAGCCGCCGCGCGTCGCGCAGCGAGACATCGGCCAGCAGGGTCTGGAGGTCGGCGAAGGAAGTAGACATACCGAAACCAGGATCTCACCCGGCGCTCCGGAACGGCGAACGGATTTCGGCGGGAGGGGGGAGCAGGGGAGCGGGGATCGCGGGAGTGGGGAACGCGGTAATGCGGAAAGCCCCGGCCGGTATGTCGGCTGGGGCTCCCTGGCGGTGGCTGGGGCCGGGATCGAACCGGCGACCTATCGCTTTTCAGGCGATCGCTCGTACCAACTGAGCTACCCAGCCACGCAGCCTCGCGGCTGCAAGCGGTCCTGACGGGATTTGAACCCGCGACCTCCACCTTGACAGGGTGGCGAGCACTCCAAGCTGCTCCACAGGACCTTGCAATGTGCGAGCACAAGTCTCGCACACAGTGTTGCGTGCCCCCAACGGGATTCGAACCCGTGCTACCGCCTTGAAAGGGCGGCGTCCTGGGCCACTAGACGATGAGGGCTAAGGGCCCGCCTGGGCGCTTTGCAGCGCGTCGGGGACGTGAGAAGCATATGGGATGGGTGGAGCGATCGCCAAAACGGTTTAGGGGGCGGGTGACGAGGGCGGGGATAGCGGAGGGGGAGGGCAGGGGCGGTGGGGGAGCCCGGGGAGCCCAAGGGAGCCGCGGGAGCCCTGGGAGCCCTGGGGCTCTCCGCGCACGGCGCTCAGCCCCAGCCCAGCTCGTGCAGCCGCTCGTCGCCGATGCCGAAGTGGTGGGCGATCTCGTGGACGACCGTGACGGAGACCTCGTGGACCACGTCCTCCGTGCTCTCGCAGTAGCGCAGGGTCGGCCCCATGTAGATCGAGATGCGGTCGGGCAGGACCCCGGCGTACCACTCGCCCCGGTCCGTGAGCGGAGTCCCCTCGTACAGACCCAGCAGTTCGGGGTCGGCGGGGTCGGGTTCGTCCTCGACGAAGACGGCGACGTTGTCCATGACCCGGGTCAGTTCCGGTGGGATCCGGTCGAGGGCCTGGCTGACCAGTTCTTCGAAGGTCTCGCGTGTCATCTCCAGCACACGGTCATTGTCGCGGACGCGCAGGGGATCGGTCCCCGGGCGTGTCCCCGGTGGGGAAAAGGAAGTTGTGCAGGGAAACCTTCCCTCGCCGCCGGCGGGGTGACCGACCCCCTTCGCCCCGGAGGTGCCGCCCGTGCGCCAGGTGTCCGCCTTGTCCTCCCCAGGCCGTCTCGCCGTCTGGATCGCCACCTCACTGGCGGTCGCGGCCTCCGCGGGCTGCATGAGCGTGGGTGACGACGGGCGTGGTCCGACGCCGTCGCGCCCGACCGAACGGAGCGGCTCCGCCGCCGAACCGGACGGGGGTACGGGCGCGGACGCCGGCCCGGTGGCGCCCGGCGCGGGCCGCGGAGGTACGGGAGCGGGCGGCGCGGCCGGGCACGTCGACAAGAAGACGGGGGCGAAGGAGAGCGCCAAGGGGAAGGACGGCAAGGACGGCGAGGACGAGGCCGGCCCGGACGAGCCGGGCGGCGACGGCAAGGCCAAGGGCGCGTCGCCGGGCGCCAGTTCGGCGGCGACCCCGGCACCGGAGCCCACGCAGGGCACCCGGCCCCGGCCGGGCGGCGGCGGCCCGACCCCGCCGGGGGAGGAGCCCGTACCGTCCAAGGAGCCGACGCGCACGGCGCCGCAGCCCACCCCGACCCCGACCGGCCAGGACCCCGATCCGGACCCGGACCCCGAGCCGAAGCCGACGGACGCGCCGTCGGCGTCACCGGCGGCGGACGTACGGGCGGCGGCGCCGCTGGCGGGGATCTGGGAGTGGCGGGAGCCGTCGGCGTCGCCGCAGATGGGCCCGGTGTGAGCGGGGCGCGGGGCTGGTAGGCCGGTGATGGGCTGCTGATGCGCGGCTGATTCGGGCGGTGATTTGCCAGGGAGGGGGGAGGGTGCGTATGGTAGTAGATCGTTTGATCATTGCCCGGCGCCGACACAGAAGAGCGCCGCGTGGCGCGTACTCTCCCTTGCCGTGGCTGACCGCATTGAGGCGGTCGATTTGCGAATCACGGAGTTTGGGCGCGTGCCGAGACTCCGGAAGGTTTCGCATTTCGCATGTCCATTTCCAGTACTGATAACTCCGTCATGCCCGAGAGCGACGAGGCGGCCGTGAAGGCTGTCGTCGAGAGCATCGAGGCCGTCGAGGTAGTCGAGACCGTTGAGGTCGCCGAGGTCGCCGAGGTCGTTGAGATCGTTGAGGCCGACGTGAACGTGAAGGCCGACGACTCTGCCGAGACCGTCGAGCCGAACGACTCCGTCGAGTCCGAGGAGTCCGGCGAGTCCGAGGCCCCCGGCCTCACCTTCAGCGACCTGGGCCTGCCCGAGGGCATCGTCCGCAAGCTCAACCAGAACGGCGTCACCGCGCCCTTCCCGATCCAGGCCGCGACCATCCCGGACGCCCTGGCCGGCAAGGACATCCTGGGCCGTGGCCGTACCGGCTCCGGCAAGACCCTCTCCTTCGGTCTGCCGCTCCTGGCCACGCTGGCCGAGGGCCGCACGGAGAAGAAGAAGCCCCGCGGCATCATCCTCACCCCGACCCGCGAGCTGGCGATGCAGGTCGCCGACGCGCTCCAGCCCTACGGCGACGTCCTCGGCCTGAAGATGAAGGTCGTCTGCGGCGGTACGTCGATGAGCAACCAGATCTACGCCCTGGAGCGAGGCGTCGACATCCTCGTCGCCACCCCGGGCCGGCTGCGTGACCTCATCAACCGCCGCGCCTGCTCGCTGGACCAGGTCCAGATCGCGATCCTGGACGAGGCCGACCAGATGTCGGACCTGGGCTTCATGCCCGAGGTCACCGAGCTGCTCGACCTGGTGCCGGCCGGCGGCCAGCGCATGCTCTTCTCCGCCACCATGGAGAACGAGATCAGCTCGCTGGTCAAGCGCTACCTGAGCAACCCGGTCAGCCACGAGGTCGACAGCGCCCAGGGCAACGTCACCACCATGACGCACCACGTCCTCGTCGTGAAGCCGAAGGACAAGGCGCCGGTCACGGCCGCGATCGCCGCCCGCAAGGGCCGCACGATCATCTTCGTACGGACGCAGCTGGGCGCCGACCGTATCGCCGAGCAGCTCCGCGAGTCCGGTGTGAAGGCCGACGCGCTGCACGGCGGCATGACGCAGGGCGCGCGGACGCGGACGCTGGCGGACTTCAAGGAGGGGCTCGTCAACGCCCTCGTCGCCACCGACGTCGCCGCGCGCGGTATCCACGTGGACGGCATCGACCTGGTGCTGAACGTGGACCCGGCCGGTGACCACAAGGACTACCTGCACCGCTCGGGCCGTACGGCGCGCGCCGGCAAGTCCGGTGTCGTCGTCTCCCTGTCGCTGCCGCACCAGCGCCGCCAGATCTTCCGGCTGATGGAGGACGCGGGCGTCGACGCCACGCGCCACATGGTCGGCGGGGCCGGCGCGTTCGACCCGGAGGTCGCCGAGATCACCGGCGCCCGTTCGCTCACCGAGGTCCAGGCCGACTCCGCGAACAACGCGGCCAAGCAGGCCGAGCGCGAGGCCGCCGACCTGACGAAGCAGCTGGAGCGCGCGCAGCGCCGTGCCGTCGAGCTCCGCGAGGAGGCCGGCCGGCTGGTCGCCCGCGCGGCGCGCGAGCGGGGAGACGACCCGGAGGAGGCGGTGGCCGAGGTCATCGCCGAGGCCGAGCGCGAGGTGGCGGCTGCCGCCGCTGCCGCTGCCGCCGTACCGGCGCAGCCCGCGTACCGCGACCGCACCGACCGTGACGAGCGGGGCAACTTCGGCCGCCGTGACGACCGCGGCGAGCGCAGCGGCCGGGGCGGCGCGCGTGGCTACACGCCGCGCGAGGGCGGCGACCGTGCCGGCTTCCAGCGCCGTGACGACCGCCGTGACGACCGTACGGGTGGCGGCTTCAACCGCGACCGCAACGACCGCGGTGACCGTCCGGAGCGCCGTGACGACCGTGGCGACCGTGGCGGCGACCGCGGTGGGTTCCAGCGCCGTGACGACCGCGGTGGTGACCGTGGCGGCGACCGCGGCGGTTTCCAGCGCCGTGACGACCGTACGGGTGGCGGCTTCAACCGCGACCGCAACGACCGTCCGGAGCGCCGTGACGACCGTGGCGGCGACCGCGGCGGCCGTCCCTTCGAGCGCCGCGACCACCGCGCGGGTGACCGTCCGGTCAACCGCGACCGCCGCGACGACCGTCCGGCGTTCGGCGCCCGCACCGGCGGCCACGACCGTCCGGCCACCCGCCGCGACGACCACCGCGGCGGCACCACCGGCACCGGCACCGGCTCCTTCGGCCGCCGCGACGACAAGCCCCGCTGGAAGCGCAACGGCTGACGCGTAGTCGTACGACGACGCGTAGACGTACGACAGGGCCCGTGACCACTCTCAAGGTGGCCACGGGCCCTGCCCGTTGCGCCGCGACATCCCCGAGCGGGATACCCGATCGGCACACCGCCACCGGCGGGCTATGCTCTTGGGTGTTGTGCCACGGGCCATTAGCTCAATTGGCAGAGCAGCGGACTTTTAATCCGTTGGTTGTCGGTTCGAGTCCGACATGGCCTACCGATAGACCCCAGGTCAGGGGCACACCTGACCTGGGGCTCGGTTCTTGTTCGAGTTCATTTCGGGCAGGTGCTCCAGCGAAGCTCAATCGAAGTGCAAACGATCAAGACACAGAGACCCCCGACCATCGCGGCTGGGGGTCTCTGGTTGTGCGGTGGGCTACGGCGCTCCGGCGCCGCAGCGTAGGCACGGGAGATGGTGACGGGTCCAGCGCTGGTGAAAGAGGGAGCCCCGGCCGGTAGCTGGGGACGCGGACCGGTCGGGGCGGTAGGTGGGTCAGTTGGACAGGTGGCGGAAGCGCGTGTTGCTGGCGAGGCTCCCTCGTTCGCCGACCGTGTCTGTCCACTTGCGGCAGGTGGCAGATACGAGAGCTTCGACGGCCTTCGGGTCTGCGTGCCGCCAGCTGGCGAATTCGTTCAGCCACTCCAGCGCGGCGGCCGGCGGCTGTCCGTACTCCATGAGGCGGACGGCTGTGTATGCCGGATCCACCCAGGCCGGGCCGACGGCGGGCATGGCCCAGTCGACGACGTGAGCCATACCCCTGCTGTCGATCATGATGTTGTGGGGGTTGGTGTCGGTGTGCAGGAGGTGATCCCCCGCCAGCGCGTCAGCCTCCCCGGGCCGCAGGTAACCGGCCAGCCGGTTCGTAAGAGGCGGGGGCTGGATGTCGGGCGGCGCCAACTCGCCCATGCGTTCAAGCGCCTCCGCCACCGCGGCGAGGTCCGCGGACCCCGGGCCAAGGTCGGCATTCCGGCCCTGTACATGCGTGAACGCCAGACAGGACCAGCCGTATGCGTGGAACGCGTGGCGGATCTCCGGCGCGATTCCCGCCACGGCCGGGCTGACGAGCTGCTCCCAGCGGAGAGCGGCGGTCCCGTCCGTGTCGCTGTCGTGGACGCCCTTGAGGAAGAGGAGACCGTCCTGGACCGTGTTCAGGGTCAGGGCCAGGGTGCAGCTCAGCCCTTGCGGAACGATCCGTGAGGAGAGCACGGCCCCCGTCCGTTCCTCTACGCAGGACCGGAATTCGGCCGGAAGCTCGGCCCATTGCACGCGGTTGATCATGCGATCCTCTCGAATGAGGGAGGGGCGCCGGACTCCGGCGCCCCTCCGTATTTGCCGGTCAGTTCTGCGTCGTGCCGCACTTACGGCAGCGCTGCTTGCCGCTCCACTCGGTCCAGTCGTGGTCGCATTCGCTCAGTGTGTGCCACATAGCGTGTCCCTTCGCTGGTGCTCTTCGGTTGCCGCTCCGGACGGAGCGGGGTCAGTGGGGGCGTGCGGGTACGTACCGGCGCGCGGGGGGTTCGTGGGCGCGCTGGTGTATGACGATCAGTTCCTGCTCGCAGGTCCGGCAGGCGAACAGCGGTGTCTCGGCTGCCGTGTGGCCGGGGCCGCCGGGGGTGCTGATCTCGCCGACGCGGATCGTCTGGACGCCTCGCCGGGGGCAGCGGAAGCAGTTGCCCAGGGCGGGCGGCTCGGCGGCGTGTGTGGCTGCGAGGTGGATGTTCACGGCGTGCACCCGCACGGGCAGGGCCGCCCCCTGGACAGGATCGGGCCCAGACACGGCCCGGCCGGCGGGGTGGGCGGGCCCGGGAAGTCGCTGTCCTTGATGGGGTCGCCGTGCCACAGGAGTGTGATGCCGTGCTCCGCGCACCACGCATACAGTGGCTTCTCCTCGGGGAAGTCGTGTCCTCCCTTCGGGCACCTGGTCACCGCACGCTCCTGGGGGTGGCGAGGGTGGCGGCCCGGTCGTCCTCGCCGAACGTTGTCGCGACGAACCCGCCGGCCTCCCGCACCCTGCGCTGGAAGTCGGCGCGGTCGCCGTGGCGGGTGAGGCGATCCCAGTGGTGTACGAGGCAGATCTTCGTGCGATCGTCCGGAATCTCGGCCATGAAGGTCACCAGCTCGTGGAAGCCGGGCCGCTGGTCGTCGGTGAGCGCGTCGTCGCCGAGGTCGACCCATCGGCCGGCGATCTCCCAGCGCCGGGCCGCGGCCCAGTTCTGGCAGCCGTCCAGCCTGAGGTCGAGGATGGCGCGGGCGCGCAGGCCGGGGTGACGGTCGTAGAGGAACACGAGCGGTGGGATGCCGTTGTCGGGCATGGTGGCCCCCTGAAGTAACTGTCAGCGATTCGTAGGAAGCGCTCCGTACTTGCATGGTCCACCGGTGGACTAGTCAGGTCAAGATGTGGGCGCGAAAGAGCCCCCGCCAACAGCGGGGGCTCACGCGAGGATTGACGGCCACTCAGCCGTTCATCGAATACTCTTCCGTCCTTGACCAGCGTCCGGACGGCGAGACGCCTACCTCGTAGGTCAACGCGCGACCCTCGACGTCGTAGGCGACATGCCGCACCTCCGATACAGCGGCCGGACCATCAAGGCGCAGCAACTCCAGTTCATCGGCGGTCGCCAACCGGGACGTCCACCAGTCCCGCCCGGTGTGAGGGCGCCGACCGGTCTGCATCTCCACATACCGCGTGGTGCCCTCGCGTACCCGCTCGCGCTGGAGCAGACGAGGCGCGGCCTCAGCGACCTCGGCCGCGAACCAGCTGTACGAGGTGGCCGTCGGAGTCTCTCCCTCGAACGTCACGCGGTGTCGCCGCGCGACGGTAGCGCCGGCCTCGATGCCCAGCCCTGTCGCGACGTCTTCCGGTGCGGGCATCAGCTCGGCGGCCAGGATTTCCGCGTACTCGCCAGCTGTGTAGATGTTCCCGGTGGCCACCGATGTCGCGTACCGCTCACCGGCGGTACGGGCAAGGAGCATTCGGTCCTTGACGGTTGAGCCCGTCCCTTGGCGGGTCTCCACCAACCCTTCCTGGCGCAGGACGTCAAGCGCCTTGACCACGGTGGCGCGCGAGACGTTCCAGCGGTCGGTCAACTCCCGCTCCGAGGGCAGTGTCTGCCCGGGTGTGAGTTCGCCGCGGACGATCTTTCCTCGCAGGTCGGCGGCGATCTGGTCGTACTTGGGCAGTGCCATTACTCTTCCCCTGCCTAGTGGACTGGTCCAGTAGGCATGTTGAAGGGGAAGGCTGTCAGCGGTCAACCCGTGGGCCAGAGTTCGGACATGACGAAGGCGCCCCTGCCCTCCCAGAGGAGAGCAGGGGCGCGGTGCGTCAGCGGCGTCCGTGGTGCCCCGGGCCCGGAAGCCGGAGGCGCCGACGGACAGCCCTTCTTGACGGAGGCCCGTCGCGGTATCCTGAAAGCCGAACGTTGCGAGGCTCCGTCACCCCAGGTGGCGGGGCCTTTCTGCTCCACCGATGCTCCACCGAGCGCGCCGTAACCAACCGGCATGGGGCGACATGAAGCGACATCGGCAGAGCGGGAGGCTGGAGGGGTAGGGGCCTCTGACCCGGCGGCCTCTGACTCGGCGGCCTCAGAGCCGGCGGGCGAAGGCGCGCGCGCCGTTGTGGAAATCAAGGGTGAGCCCCCGTGCCTTGCCCGCGTCCTCCCGGGTGGACCACCGTGTGATGGCGGCGACCTCGGGCGACTCGGCCCGCACGAGGGCGGCGTACAGCCACCCTTCGTGGTCACCCGGATCCTGGTCGCCCGGATCCTGCTGGCCGCCCTCGGCCGGTACGGGGTCGCCGTTCACGGGGGTGTCGGGGTCATCGTGCTTCTCGCCGGTGGCCAGCTGCCCGATGATCTGCCATCGCACCTCTCCGGCTGTGGTCGTGATGGCCAACCCGAAGGGGTGAGTGGTGTCCCCGGCCTCGCTGAGGCTCTGGACGCGGGTCACGCCCGGGGTGTTCTTGACCAGGTCAAGAACGAAATCCTGGAATCGCGGGGGTCGCATTTGGGACTTTCCTTCCATGGCGGCCGAGCCAGTGTAGGTACGAGCCGGGCCGCCCGGAGGCCGATCACTCACCCCGCACCGGGGCGCGGGGAGCGCGGGGCGGGGGTACGGGGGTACGAGGGGCGCGTCGGGGCCGGTTCGGGGCCCGGTGGCCCGGTGGGGCTGCGCGGCAGTGGAGCGGGGCGGCGGGGCTGGTCTCGGCGGCTGACGGCCGCCTGTTGGCTACGGTTCGGGGTCCGCTGGTCATGGTGGGGTTGTTGGGTGTGGGTCAGGGCGGTGCTGAGTGGGTGGTTCCGTGGCGCGGGTTGTCGGGAAGGGGGCCGCCCCTCCAGCTGTGAGTGTCGCGACTCCGGGACAGGTGTAAAGGGCGCTCCTGCGTCGCGTCGCTGCGCGATGACCTTCGGTCACCCTTGACACCTGCCCCGGAGCCGCAAGTGCGGCTTGTTGGGAGGGGCGGCCGGGTGGGAGGGGGTTGCCCGGGGGGCCGGCCGGGCTGTCGGTCGGTTCAGGGTCCGGCGGCCCGGTGGACCCTGCGGGGCTGCGCAGCAGTGCAATGGGGCGACTCGGCCCCGTCTCGGCGGCCGGCGGTCCGTTGTTTGCTGAGACTCATGCCCCGCTGGTAACTGTTGCGTTGTGGGCCCGGAAGGCGGGCGGCGGCTGCTGTCCGGCCGGGGTCCTCGGGCCGATCGGGTGGCCGGGGGGTCTTCGTGCGGTGTCCTGGAGCGGGGAGTGTGACGTTAGAGCCGCTTTGGGCACGTCAGACGGTCGCAGCGTCGCAGTTGTCGGGATCAAGCTCTCACACCCCCGCCGATCTGTCCTATATGGGGTGGTTTGGAAGGTGGTTGGAGGTCCCTCCGGACGTCACATGTGTCCTGAGGTGCGTTAGACGCCCTTCTGGAGGCAAAGACCGCCTCCTGGAGCCCACTTACCGCCACACACGTCCCACCAGCCCTTCCCTCCACTCCACGGTGATCAGCGGGGCATGTGTCGCAACCGGCAGTGGACCGTTGGCCGCTGAGCCGGTGTCGGGCCGCCCCTCTCCTCTGCTGCGTGGCCCCGCAGGGCTCACCGGCCCGCCGGCCCCTGAGCCGAGTGGCAGAACGGGCGGACCTCTTGGGCCCCCCTCCCACCCGGCCGCCCCTCCCGATAAGCCGCACTTGCGACTCCGGGGCAGGTGTCAAGGGTGAGCGAAGCGTAATCGGCGCAGCCGACGCGACGCCAGGAGCGCCCTTTACGCCTGTTCCGGAGTCGCGACACTCACAGCAGGAGGGGCGGCCCCCTTCCCGGCAACCCGCGCCACCGGCCCACCCCACCCTGCTTCGCTTCCGTCCCGCGTCAGTTGTCAGGCGGCGCCGGCCGCCGGAGCCCCGGGCGGCAGGTCCATCCACACCAGCCGTGCTGAGACTTCGGGCGCGTGAGCGAACCGTTGGACGGCTCGTTCCGGTGATCCCAGGCTCAGGCGCCTGCCGCCGTCCGTACTCACCACCTCGGCGCGGTCACCGAAGGCCATGCCCCACGCCGCGACCCAGCCGTCCACCCGGTCGCCGAGAACCTGCATCACGGCGAACAGGCGTGGGGCCTCGTCGGTGGCGAGCTGTTCCAGCTCTGCGGTGAACTCCTCCTCGTCGCAGAGCGGTTCGAGCGAGCGGGGGTCAACGGGGTCGACGGAGTCGACGGTTACCGGATCTTGGGTGCGGTCTGTGTCAACGGGCATGACTGTCCCTTCACTTGTTGTGCTTGCTTAACTTCCCTCCGTAGCCATTAGGCTGGCACGAGCTGACCGCATTTAAAAGTGGACTTACAGTTTTCACGCGTAAGAGTGGGGCTTCAGGTCCTCTCGTTGGCACGAGAACGACAGGAGGGTGTTCATGACGCAGACGCCGCAAGGTGGGTCCTCCGTAGTGCGCCGCTGGCAACTCGCCGCGACGCTTCGGGAGATGCGCGAGTCCGCCGAGCTGACCCAGGAGGGGGCGGCGGAAAGGCTCAGGCAGGGACAGGGGCGTTGGTCGCACGCGAAGCTCTCGCGGATTGAGAACCGGCAGCACCGGCTCAAGCCACGGGAGGTCGAACAGCTCCTCCACGTGTACGGGGTGACTGACGCCTCGACGCGTGACGTTCTGGTGCAGATGGCAGCGGATTCCCGGCAACGGGAGTGGTGGCTGCGGTTCGGTGGCGGCTTCCCCGTTGAAATGAGGCCGTTGCTCAGCCTGGAGAGTGGCCTGGTGGAGTTGCGCGACTTCCAGAACCAGCTCATCCACGGCTTGTTGCAGACGTCCGACTACGCACGCGCGGTGGCGAGCGGTATCAATCCCGGGCTGTTCACGCCGGAGGAGCTGGAGAAAGGGGCAGCCGTGCGGATGGTCCGGCAGCACCTGCTCCGGAAGGAGTCCCCGCCACGCTTGCACTTCATCCTGGATCAGACCGTGCTGGAGCGGCCCATCGGGCATTCATCGGTCATGCGCGACCAGCTCCGCAAGCTGCTCGATCTGACGCAGAGCCCGGGCATCACCATCCAGATCCTCCCCCGCGACGCGGGAGCGAGCCCTGGGCTGGAGGGGCCGTTCTCGATCCTGACGTTGCCGGAGCCGATCCCCGACATCGTCTACACCGAGGGCATCGCGGGTACTTTCTACCTTGAGAGCCGGGAACAGGTGCGCGAGTGCACGCTGCGGTTCGGGGTCCTCGCCGAACTGGCGCTTACCCGCGCCGAATCCGCCGACCTGATCGCCGAGACGATGAAGACTTATGAGTGAGCAGACAGGGAAGCGAAGGGTGGACCCCATGACAGAGCAGGACTCCCTGGCAAAGGCGGAGTGGCGCAAGAGCAGCTTCTCCGGCGGGAGCAACGGCGGGAATACCTCGTGCGTCGAAACCGCCGCCCTCCCCGACGGCACCATCGCCGTACGTAACAGCAAGCACCCCGAGGCCGGCGCCGTGTTCTTCACCCGCTCGGAGATGGCCGCCTGGCTCAAGGGCGTCAAGGCCGGGGAGTTCGACGACCTCGGGTCCGCGGGCCAGTGACCGGCCAGTGACGGGGGCGGGCCACGCGCTCGTCCCCCGGGCCACGCGCTCGTCCCCGGGCTGCGTCCCGGCCCGCGGCGGCGCACTCTGGCCGTATGGGTAGTGAGGCGCCGATCGTCGTGCACCGGCCGTCCGGGACGGGGGGTCGGCGGGTGACCGTTCGGGGGCGGATCATGGGGCTCGCGCACTCCGACGACCACCTGGTCGAGTTCCTCCGGCAGGCCGGCCTGCCGGATGCCTGGGAGCTGCTCGACGATCCGCTCTGGGTGGAGTGGCAGGGCGGGGCCCCGCACGCGTACGGGGGCGAGGGGGAGGGGGAGGCGGGCTGACGTGGTGGTGCGCTGAACGGGTGAGGCCGCGCCGGGGGAAAACCCTCCGCCGATTGTCAGTGGCTGCCCGTAACCTTGCTTCCATGTTCGTTTCCTCAACCACTTCTTCATCAGTTGCCCGCGATTCTTTACACCGTGCCCGTGTCCGTGCCGCCTGTCAGGCCGCGCAGGCCGCGCATGTCCCGCCTGTGCGGTCCGTACGGTCCGTGCGGACCGCCGCTGTGGTCAATGACGAGATCCGCGCCCTGTGGACGCGCTCCGGCGGCCGGCTGCGCCCCGCCGACCAGGAGCGTTACCAGCGGTTGCTGGTGGAGTGGGCCGCCGCGGTGCGGGCCGATGTGGTTGAGGCGGCCTGAGGTGGGAGTGGTCACGGGAGTGGTCATGAGGGCCCGCCGGATGCCGTAGAGTTGTCTTCAACGGCGCGGGGTGGAGCAGCTCGGTAGCTCGCTGGGCTCATAACCCAGAGGTCGCAGGTTCAAATCCTGTCCCCGCTACTGGATGGAAACGAAGGCCCGGATTCACTAAGAATCCGGGCCTTCGTCGTGTGCGCACGCACACGTACGCGCTCCCGAGCCGACAAATCATTCGATGATCAATATTCCATACCAGCCTATGACAAGTAACGTGAAGGGTACGGCTGTGCTTGTCCGGGACCCGGAAACCGTCCCGTAGCCCACTCGGCCGAGGGTGAGTCGCCCGCCCGCGCGGCAGCGGCCAGCCTGGGTGGAGCGAGGAGCCGTCCGCAGCCGCGAGCGGACCCGGGCGAGGAGACCATGGTGGTGGGGAAGCTGAGGAGGCTCGGACGACGCACCGGCGGCAGTGGGCGGCGCTCCACCGGCGGTACGGGGTTCTGGGCTGCCGAGGGCACCGGTTTCTGGGGCTCCGGCGATCCGGGCCACGACCACCCGCACACCGGCCGCGGCGGCATCCGCGGTGGCCGGACCCGGGCCGGTCACCGGATGGTGGCGCTGATGCCTGCGCTGGTGATTATTTTCGGCGTGATCCTCGACGTCACCACGCCGACGCAGGTGACGGCCGCACCGCTCCTCGCCGCCGCGCCGCTGGTCGCCGCGCCTTTCTACCCGATGGTCGGCACGTCCCTGGTCGCCTTGGTCGCGGTCGCCGCCGAGGTGGGGCTGCGTATCAGTTCCTCGACACTGATCACCCTGACGTCGCTGAGCGAGTTGCTGACCGTGCTGGTCGCCTCACTGCTCGCGATTTACATCACCGGCATCGTCAGACGCAGCGGTGAGCAGCTCGCCTCCGCCCGCGTCATCGCCGAGACCGCCCAGCGCGCCGTGCTGCCCAGACCCGCCGAGCGGATCGGGGGGCTGCGTATCGCCGCGCGGTACGAGGCCGCGCAGGAGGGGGCGTTCATCGGCGGGGACCTCTTCGCCGTGCAGGACACGCCGTTCGGGGTGCGGCTGGTCGTCGGGGACGTACGGGGGAAGGGGCTGGAGGCCGTCGAGGCGGTGGCCGTGCTCATCGGGGCGTTCCGGGAGGCCGCCGAGCAGGAGTCGTCGCTCGAAGGGGTCGCGCAGCGGCTGGAGCGGGCGCTGCTGCGGGAGGGGACGCGCCGGGCGGGGGTCGATGTCTTCGAGGGGTTCACCACCGCCGTACTGGCCGAGATCCCGCAGGGCGAGGACGTGGTGCGGCTGCTCAACCGGGGCCATCCCGAGCCGCTGATGATGTGCGGGGACGGTTCCGTGCTGATGCTGGCCCCGGGCGATCCCGCGCTGCCCCTGGGGATGAGCGAGCTGGGTGCGTGGCCGGACCGCGCCGAGCCGAACCCGTACCCCGACGGCGCGATGCTGCTCTTCTACACGGACGGGCTCACCGAGGCGCGCGACGGCCGGGGCGTCTTCTACCGGCCGCGCGAGCGGCTCGACGGGCGGACCTTCGAGGGGCCCGACGAGCTGCTCCAGGCGCTGATCGACGACGTACGGGTGCATACGGGCGGCGGCAGCCAGGACGACATGGCGCTGCTGGCGGTGAGCCGGCCGGTCCTGGGGGCCGCGCCCGGGTTCACGCCGGAATCCGCACCGGGGGCCGCGTCCGGATCGGAATCCGCGCGTCCCGGGGCCGAAGGACACGAGGGGTGATCGGGGCGTACCCCTCCGCATAACAGCTGACACACCGTCAGAAACACATAACCTCCCAATCTCCGGTCAACTCGCCCGGGTGCGCGCTCTTGTGTCCGGGTGTGTCCGTTGCGAACTCGTTAACGATCATCAGGAACGGCTTGGAATAAACCCCTGGTCTCTATTAACGTTCGATAACGCAGCGCGGTTGTCCCAGCCGTCGCCAGAGATGGCACCGCGCGCACGCGCCGAATCCCGCAAGGGAACCGGGGAACCACACATTGGGGTGAATCGGGAACTTTCGCTGCCTTGCGCGGACAGCGGAAACCCGTAGGAGACCTTCCTGCTCCGAACCCGTCAGCTAACCCGGTAGGCGAGAAGGAAGGAAAGGAGCGCGCCTCAGTGGCGTCCAACAAGCCTGCCTCCGAAGGTTCCGTAGCGACCGCCGCCCCCGCCGAGCCCTACCGGTTCGGCCGCGGCGAGGGCAACGAGCCGGAGCGCACCTGGGGGGAGTGGAATCCCACCGAGGAGACCGTCCGACCCCCCGTACGCGGCAGGCACCGGGTCACCAAGCAGCGCGGGCTCGCCCGCAGCTCCACGGTCCTCGGCGTGGGCGTCATCGCCGCCGTCGGCGCCGGTGGCATCGCCACCGCGCAGGACAAGCCGGCCGTCTCCATATCCCTGCCCGACGTCATCGCGGACAATCTCCCGGACGGCAAGTCCCTGCCGGGGATCGGCTCTTCGGGCACGGGCACGGCGGACAAGAAGAGCGAGGTCGCCGAGGCTCTCGCGCAGGCCCCCCTCTCCACCGCCGGACTCACGGTCGCGGACGCCGAGCAGGGCGCCACCGACGCGGGCGAGGCGCTCCGCGCACGGATCCTCCAGCAGGCCGAGCAGCAGCAGGCCGAGGCGGCTGCCGAGCAGCGCGCCGCCGCCGAGGCCGCCGCGGTCCAGCAGGCCGCCTCCGCGGCCAAGAAGCAGCAGACCCAGGCCGAGAAGGACGCGGCGGAGAAGAAGGCGGAGGCCGAGGCCGCCGCCAAGGCCAAGGCGGAGCAGGAGCGCATCGCCAAGCTGGCCGCCAGCTTCTCCCTCCCCACCTCCTCGTACACGATCACCTCCACCTTCGGCCAGGCCGGCTCGCTCTGGTCCTCCGGCCACCACACCGGCCTCGACTTCGCGGCGCCGACGGGCACGCCGGTCAAGGCCGTGCACAGCGGTACGGTCAAGTCGGCGGGCTGGTCGGGCTCGTACGGTTACCGCACCGTGCTGGAGCTGGATGACGGCACGGAGGTCTGGTACGCCCACCAGTCCTCGATGACCGTCAGCGTCGGCCAGAAGGTCGCCACCGGCGATGTCATCGGCCGCGTCGGCGCGACCGGCAACGTGACCGGCCCGCACCTCCACCTGGAGGTCCACACGGCGGGCGGCACCGGCATCGACCCGATGAGCTGGCTCCAGAGCCGGGGCATCAACCCCTGACGTTTCCCGTCCGGTCGGGACGGAGAGCCGGGGCCCGCGCGGTATGCGCGGGCCCCGGCTTTTCTGCGGCGGGCCGTTCACCCGACCGGCCCCGCCGGGCCGGTTCCGGGGAGTAGGAAGATCCCGTTCCGCGCAGAGATGCCGTATGACTGAACTGCGTACGCTCGGAACATCCGACCTCAAGGTCTTCCCCCTCAACCTCGGCGGCAACGTCTTCGGCTGGACCGCCGACGAGGCGGAGTCCTTCGCCGTCCTCGACGCCTACGCCGCCGCGGGCGGGAACTTCGTCGACACCGCCGACACGTACACCTCCTGGATCCCGGGGCACGTGGGCGGCGAGTCCGAGACCGTCATCGGCAAGTGGCTCGCCGCGCGCCGCAACCGGCCGGACGTGGTCATCGCCACGAAGGTCGGCGCGCACCCCCGGTACAAGGGGCTGGCCGCGGCCAATATCCGGGCCGCCGCCGAGGCGTCGCTGGTCCGGCTGGGGACGGACTACATCGACCTCTACTACACGCACTTCGACGACGAGACCGTCGGCGTCGAGGAGATCATCACCGCTCTCGACCGCCTGGTGAAGGAGGGGAAGGTACGCGCGATCGCCGCGTCCAACATCAGCGCGGAGCGGCTGAACGCCTCGCTCGCGTTCTCGGAGCGGGAGGGGCTCGCGCGGTACGTGGCGCTCCAGCCGCACTACAACCTGGTCTCGCGCGACACCTACGAGGGCGAGCTCCGGGACACCGTCGCCGCACACGGGCTCGCCGCTGTGCCGTACTTCGGGCTCGCCGCCGGTTTCCTCACCGGCAAGTACCGTCCCGGGACGACCGTCGACAGCGCGCGGGCCGGGAGCGCGGCGAAGTATCTGGAGAGCGACCGGGGCGTACGGGTCCTCGCCGCGCTCGACCGGGTCGCCGGGGCGCACGGCGTCGAACTCGCGACCGTCGCCCTGGCCTGGCTCGCGGCCCGGCCGACCGTGGTCGCGCCGATCGCCTCCGCCCGCTCGGTGGCGCAGCTCCCCGCGCTGCTCGCGGCGGCCGGGCTGAAGCTGACGGCGGCGGAGGTGGCGGAGCTGACGGCCGCGTCCGCCTGAGGCGGTGCCCAGCGAGGGCGTGGACCACCGCTTCTCAGTACTGCCGGTACGGGTTGTAGCCCTCGTAGTCCACGTACGGCGGCGGCGCCCACGCCCGGCCCGTGACGCGGGCCGCGTGGGTGAGCGCCGGGCCCGCTATCTCCCTGCGCTGCCACAGATGGTGCAGCAGCTCGCGCTCGCGCGCGACGAAGTCCGTGCCCACCGCGCCGCGTTGGGCACGGTGGCGCAGGAACGCCAGGGACGTCGCGAACGCCTCGTACTCGCCGACCGCGCGGGCCGCGTGGGGGCCGAAGACGCGGCCCGCGTACGTACGGGCCAGGCCGCGGGCGCGCATGGAGGAGAGCGCGAGGGGCGCGGCCGGGGTGAGCCAGCCGGCCGCCGCGTACGCGGGCAGCTCGGTGGATATCGTGCGCAGCTCGCGCTGTCTGCTCCAGATCGCCAGCCAGGTCAGCAGCGCGAACGCCGGGACCATGAACGCCGCGTACACCGCGTAGAACCCGAACGGTCCGAACAGCGACCCCGAGCCGTTCCACAGCGCGTGCATGCCCATCGCCAGCGCCAGGCCGAGCAGCGGGAAGGCGACCCGGCGGACCTTCTGGCGCCGGTCGGCCGTCGCCGCCAGCCCGAAGCCGATGCCCGTCAGCACGGTGAAGAGCGGATGCGCGAACGGCGACATCACGATCCGTACGAAGAAGGTCGCGGCGGTGATCGACGCGAAGCCCGAGTTGCCGACGTCCTGGTCCTCGCCGAAGGCGCTCCCGAGATACAGGATGTTCTCGGTGAAGGCGAAGCCGGTCGCGCTGAAGCCCGCGATCACCACCCCGTCGACCAGCCCGGTGAAGGACCGTCTGCGGAAGAGGAACAGCAGCAGGATCGCCGCCGCCTTGGCGCTCTCCTCGACGACGGGCGCGACCACCGTGGCCCCGACGGACTCGGCTCCCGCCGGATTCGCCGTGGCCGTCGCTATCCACTCCGTCGCGAAGGAGTTCGCGATGATCGCGACGAGCGCGGCGGCGAACGCGCCCCAGGCGAAGGCGAACAGCAGACTCCGCCACGGCCCCGGCTCCACCCGGTCCAGCCAGCGGAACGCCGACAGCAGCAGCGGTACGGGCAGGACGGCCAGGCCCAGCCCGACCAGGAACCCCTCCGTCCCCGTCTCGTCCCGTACCAGCGCGAGGATCAGCAGCGCGCAGAGCCCGAGCACCGCGATCACGGCCCCCGCCCGCACCCCCCGGTGGCGCAGGAGCGCCCGGCGCGGCCGGTAACGCCTGCGGGCAGGCTCCGGCACGGCGGTCCACAACTCGCCGAGCCGCTCCTGCTGCTCGAAGTCGGGGACCGCCGGACGCGGGTCGAGGCGCTGCGGCGACGGTTCTGACACCCCATGACCCTAACGAGCCGCACTGACAATGGGGGAGAGAGCCGTTCTCGTACTCAGCCGGACGTCCTGCGGAACAGCAGGTCGTGCACCGCGTGCCCCTTCTCCAGCCCCTGCCCCTCGAACCGTGTCAGCGGCCGGAACGCGGGCCGCGGCGCGTATCCGCCGCCCGGCGCCGTGTTCTCGTAACCGGGGTGCGCCGTCAGCTCCGCCAGCATCTGTTCGGCGTACGGCTCCCAGTCGGTCGCGCAGTGCAGTACGGCCCCGGGCCGCAGCCGGCCGGCCGCCAGCGTGAGGAACTCCTCCTGGATCAGCCGGCGCTTGTGGTGCCGGCTCTTGGGCCAGGGATCCGGGAAGTAGACGCGCAGTCCGGCGAGCGACGCGGCCGGCAGCATCTCCCGGAGCAGGATGATCGCGTCGCCGTTGGCCACCCGGACGTTCTCCAGGCCGCGCTCCTCCGCGAGCCGCAGCAGATTGCCCTGGCCGGGGGTGTGCACATCGGCGGCGAGGATCCCGGTGGCGGGGTCGGCGGCGGCCATCTCGGCCGTGGCCTCGCCCATCCCGAAGCCGATCTCCAGCACGACCGGCAGCCCGCCGAACATCGCGTTGAGGTCCAGCTCCCGCTGTCCGTCGATGTCCATGCCCCAGGCGGCCCACGTCCGGCGCAGCGCGTCGGCCTGGCCGGTGGTCACCCGGCTCCGGCGCGGCTGGAAGCTGCGGATACGGCGCTCGAAGTGCGAGCCGGCCGGGTCGGCCGCCGGGCCGGTGCCGTCGGGGAACATCCGGCTCATGGGGTGCGCGGCGGTGCGCTGGGCGGGGGTGTGCGGCGTGGGGGCGTGCGGCGTGGGGGCGTGCGGGGCGGGTGGCTCGGTCGTGTCGTCCGGCCCGGCCTGCTCGGGCGGCACGGCCTGTTCGGTCAGCTCGGTCATAATGCGCCAATTCTACGGAGCGCCCGCACGTTCCCCTCATCCCTCCGCCAGCACCGCCAGCGCCCGCCCCGCCACCTCCCGCCCGATCGGCAGCGACGCCGTCGCCGCCGGGGAGGGGGCGTTCAGTACATGGACCGTCCTGGGCGCCCGCCGGATCAGGAAGTCGTCCACCAGCGTCCCGTCCCGCAGCACCGCCTGGGCCCGTACCCCGGCCGCCGCCGGCCGCAGGTCCGCGTCCGTCACCGCGGGCAGCAGCCGCCGTACGGCCGTCGCGAAGGCGTGCTTCGACAGGGAGCGGCGCAGCTCGCCCGCGCCGTACCGCCAGTGCCTGGCGGCGATCCGCCACGAGCCGGGCCACGCCAGCGTCCCGGCCAGCTCGGCGGGGCGTACGGCCGACCACGTGTAGCCCTCGCGGGCCGCCGCGGGGACCGCGTTCGGCCCGACGTGCACGCCGCCGTCCACGGACCGGGTCAGATGCACGCCCAGGAACGGGAACGCCGGGTCGGGCACCGGATAGACCAGCCCCCGCACCAGCTCGGGCCGGGCCAGCTCGTAGTACTCGCCGCGGAACGGGACGATCCGCATCCCCGGGTCGTCGCCCGCCAGCCGCGCCACCCGGTCCGCGTACAGCCCCGCGCAGTTCACCAGCGCCCGCGCCCGTACGGTCTCCCCGGCCGCCGTACGGACCGCTACGCCCCACGCCCGCCGGTCGACCGCGGTGACCTCGGCCCCGTACCGTACGGCCGCGCCCGCGGCGCCCGCCGACTCCGCGAGCTGCCGCGCGACGGCCGTGAAGTCGCACACACCGGTCGTGGAGACCCGGATCGCCGCCAGGCCGCGCACCCGCGGCTCGTACTCGGTGATCTGCGCGGGTCCCAGCTCGCGCACCGGAATGCCGTTCTCCCGGCCGCGCTGGACCAGGGCGTGCAGCCGGGGCAACTCGTCGCGCCGGGTCGCGACGATCAGCTTGCCGCCGACGCGGTGCGCGATCCCGTGCTCCGCGCAGAACTTGACCATCTCCGCGGAGCCGGCGGTCGCGTAGCGCGCCTTGAGCGAGCCGGGGCGGTAGTAGATGCCGCTGTGGATCACTCCGCTGTTGCGCCCCGTCTGGTGGCGGGCCGGGCCCGGTTCCTTCTCCAGCACGGTGACGCGGGTGCCGGGGGCGGCGCGCGTCACCGCGTACGCCGTCGACAGCCCGACGATGCCGCCGCCGATCACGAGCACGTCGCAGTCGAACTCCGCGCGTGCGACTCGGGCCCCGCGTTTGCCGTCCATCGGGCTCACCTCCCCACCCCGATAGTGCACTGGCCCGCGGATGACGTGCTTAAACCACACGAAGCCCACGCGAAGCCCATGCGGGGGCCGTCGGGCGGGCATACCGGCGTGCACGGCCGGAGGCATATGCCGTACGCGCCGATATGCCCGGAACGCGGTCCGTCGGGGCGGTCAGGCGGGCGCCACCAGCAGCGGGCGCGCCCTCTCCCGCAGCTCGACGACCCGGGGTTCGTCCCCGTACGGCTCCAGCCGGTGCAGCAGGTCCCGTACGTACTCGGTCGTACGCGCCGACGAGATACGGCCCGCGACCTCCACCGCGCGCGTACCGGCCGCGCACGCCGCGTCGAGATTGCCCGACTCCAGCTCCGCGACCGCGCTGACGACCAGCCGCAGACCGTGCGAGCGTACGAACTCCTCGGTCGGCCGGGAGAGCGCCTGCTCCGTGAACCGGCGTACCTGGCGTGGTGCTTTCAGATCCCGGTAGCACTCGGCGGCGTCGGCGGCGAACCGGTCGTACGAGTAGAACCCCAGCCACGCCGGATCGGCGTCGCCGTCGCGGGACCGCTCCAGCCAGCCCTCCGCCGCCTTGAGCGACGCCCCGGCCGCCGCCGCGTCGCCAGCCTTGGCGTGCGCGCGCGCCTCCACCAGCCGGAAGAAGCTCATGGTGCGGGCGGTGGCCAGACCGCGGTTGCGTTCCAGCGCCGCCTGGGCGAGATCGACGCCCTCGTCGGCGAAGCCGCGGTAGGTCGCCTGGAGCGACATGGAGGCCAGCACATAGCCGCCGAGCGGTACGTCGGCCGCCGCGCGCGCCAGGCGCAGCGCCTGGATGTAGTAGCGCTGCGCGGCCTCCTGCTGCCCGGTGTCGAAGGCCATCCAGCCGGCCAGCCGGGTCAGTTCTGCGGTGGCCCCGAAGAGGCCCCGGCCGACCTCGTCGCTGTACGCGCCGAGCAGCAGCGGTGCCGCGTCGACCCGCAGACACTCCGGGACCATCGACGAACGCCAGTCCCCGCCGCCGTACTTGGAGTCCCAGCGCCGGGCGTCGGAGGCCGCCTCGCGCAGTTTGGCCACGTCGCTGTGGCCGACGCGGAGCGGGGACGTCTCACCGGCTTCCTTCGCTTCCTTCGCTTCCTTGGTTTCTTTTGCTTCTTTGGCGTCCGCGCTGTTCCCCGAGCCGTTCGACGCGCTGTTCCCCGAGCTGTTCCCCGCGCCGTGCGCTCCCTGCGCCGCCTCCGCCACCGACGCGTCACGCGCGACGGAGGAGTCGGCGGGCGTTATCAGCCAGCGGGAAGCGGGCGTCGCGTAAGCGCTCACTGCGAAGGATCCGGCCAGCGACTGCCAGATGCCGCCGCTGCCCGCCCGGCGGCCCGCGAGATCGAGCCGGTACAGTTCCGTCGCCGCGCGCACCGCCTCCCCCACATCGCGCGGGAAGGCCAGCCCGACCTCGGGCGCCGGATCCGCGTCCGCGAGGCCGATCTCATGGAGTGGGACAGGACGTCCCAGTTTGGCCCCTATGGCCGCGGCGATCAGATGAGGCGCCGCGCCCTGCGGCACCATCCCCTTCGACACCCATCTCGCCACGGAGGTCTTGTCGTAGCGAAGTGTCAGACCGCGCTGGGCTCCGAGGTCGTTGACCCGCCGGGCGAGGCCGGCGTTGCTGATTCCCGCGAGGGCGAGAACGGTTCCGAGCTTTTCGTTCGGCCCTCGTTGCTCCCTGGACATGCGCCACCCCTCGACACAGACGGCCGCCGCGTCGCGGCATAGGCGCGCGGCATTCGTAAACCCAGCGTAGTTCGCCACATCCGGGCCGTTAAGGGGCGGACTTCCGGATGGCGGGATTGTTGTCCGTGCGGCGACCGCCAGGACGGCCCCCGCGCGGGGTCTCGTGCTCCCGGTGCGCGGCCGTGCGCCCGGCCGTGCGCTCTTGGCCGGGAAGGAACGCCGGGGCTTCCATAAGACCTGCGTGGGTCGGCCCATTGCGTACTGGAAACCAGTGGGCTGGGGGATCCCGCCGCCCCCATCCCCGCGGGCGGTGGATCGGTCCGGGAGGCGGGAAACGCCTCCCGGGCTGAACGTGCGACGGCGTCGCGGCGGGCAACCGGCCGCGCCCAAGCACCGTACTGGGCACGGAGATTGGCTGAATGCTGCCTATGTGCCGAGGGCCGTTTCTCCGCCATATGGCGAATGCCAGGGGCGCATTCGCGTTCCCGCCCGTGCTTCCGAGGGCCGTCGTATGCGCCGTTGTCGTGGCAGCATGTTCCCGAACGGGTCCGGCGACGGCTGGTCGGACCGGTCGTCCGGACGGTATTCGGGTGCTCCGCGTCCTCCGACGCGTACCCCGATTACTCCCCGGACTCCGGTACTTCTGCACTCCTGGCCCGGGGTCGGAATGGTCCACGGGCTGTGGAGGCGGCGATGCGCTGGTTGGTGGGATGGAGCAGTATCGCCGCGCGCTTCGGCACGGCGGGGGCCGTCGGCCCGGTCGGCGACTCCGACAGCGGCAGCGTGCACCCCGTCGGCTCCCAACTCCTGTGGGGCGACCCGGATCCGCTGTGGGCCGTCGGCGACTGGCGGCCCGACGAGGTGAGGGTCGTCACGGTCGACCCCTTCACCAGGCTCGCCGTGCTCGGCTGCTGCGGCGCCAGCGACGAGGAGCTGCGCGTCGGGCTGTTCGCCGCGCGCGGCGGCGCGCTGCGCCATCTCACCGCCTGGCCGGGCAGTTACACGGCCGTCGCGCAGATCGGCCGCCGTATCACCGTCGCCGGGGACCTGGCCGGGGCGCGGCCCGTCTTCCACACCCCCTGGGCGAACGGCACGGCGTACGCCACCGCCGCCCTGCCGCTCGCCGACCTCATCGAGGCCCAGCTCGACATCGGGCATCTGGCCGCGCTCCTCGCCTGCCCGGAGACACCGGAGGCGCTGCGCGACTCCACCCCGTACGACGGCGTCAAACGCGTTCCGCCCGGCCACGCGCTGGTCCTGCGCGAGGGATCGCGCGAGATCACCGGGTACGAACCGGTCGCGTCCCTCGCCGTCGCAGGGCCCGAGAAGGACGCCGACCGCGCGGTCGAGGGCGTACGAGACGCGCTGGTCGAAGCCGTACGCGCCCGGCTGCTCGCGCCGCGCCACGCGCCCGAGACCCTGCCGCCCGATCCCGGCCCCGTCCCCGGCATGGGCCCGGCCGACCGGCGCGCCGCCCGGGGCGGGCCCGTCCCCGGCATCGGCGCCGACCTGTCGGGCGGCAGCGCCTCGGGCACGCTCGCGCTGCTGGCCGCCGGGCTGCCCGGCGCGCCCGGCACGGTCCTCGGGCACGGTACGGGCGCGGGCGAGCGGCTGCTCGCCGTGACGTTCAACGACCTGTCCGGCGCGAGCCGCGACGAGGCCGAGCTGGAACGGGCCAGGTCCATCGCCGCCAACCCCCGGCTGCACCATGTCGTCGTCGCCGCCGGCGAGGAGGCCCTGCCGTACGCGGAGCTGGACGGGCCGCTCACCGACGAGCCGGGCCCCTCCCTCGTCACCGCCGAGCGGCACCGGCGCCGGCTCGCGGCGGGCAGCGCCGACCACTTCACCGGTACGGGCGCGCGCGAGGTGCTCGACGCGCATCCGGCGCGCATGGCCGATCTGCTGCTGGACCGGCGCAGACGCCATCTGCTGCACCCGGTCAGCGCGCTCGCCCGGGCCGAAGGCGCCCTGCCCGCCTCGCTGTTCCTGCCGTTCACCGTGTACCGCGCGGCCCGTCGGCTGGCCCGTACCCCGTACCGCACCGGTCTGGAGGAGGCCGCCGCCCGGCTGCCCGAGGCCAACCGGTTCCGCGCCCCCGTCTCCGACAGCCCGCTGAACGCCTCGCTCTCCGCCCTCACCTGGTCCAGGCCGGGCCCGGCGGCCCGCTGGCTGACCGGGGAGGCGCTGGCTGAAGTATCGGTTCGCCTGATGACGGCGGCGACCCGCCCGACCTCCGTCCAGCGCCCCGGCGAGTCCCGCGCCCGCGCCGCCCTGACCCGGCTCGCGGCCGACCACCGCGTCTTCGAACAGGCCGCCGAGATCCGCAGCCAGCGGCTCCACGCGCCCTTCCTCGACAACCAGGTCGTACGCGCCTGCCGCGAACTCCCCGAGGCCCTGCGCGTCCAGCCGGGCGCCCGCGCCGAGATCCTCCGTACCGTCCTCGCCGCCACCGGCATCCACGACCTGCCCGACGGCTGGGGCGCCACCTCCCGGCCCGGATCGGCCGCGGCCACCCGCGTCGGCCTGCGCGCCGCCGTCGGCGACCTGATCACCCTCTTCGACGCGCCGCTCCTCGCCGACGCCGGACTGATCGAGGCCCGCGTCGTCCGCAAGGCCCTGCGCGCGGCGGCCGAGGGCGAACCCGTCCCGCTCGACGGCCTGGCCGACCTCGTCTCCACCGAACTCTGGCTGCGCCGCCTGCTGTCGCGCCGGGGCACCTGCTGGACGGGTACGGCGGCGCCGCGCCAGCGCGCGGTGGCGGGCGGCGTGGTCCCGCAGCGGCCGACGCTGCGGCGGTAGTTGACGGTTTTCCGGCTGCGGGGGCCGGCTCAGGCGCAGGTGATACGGGACTGCGCCCAGTCGCCGAGCGCCACGGCGTCGAACGGTGTCTGCGGCTCGACCACCAGCCGGACGGTGCTCCGGCCCGCGATCCCGACCTGTACGGGTACGGCCGCGTCGCCGCCGCTCAGGACCGGGGAGTGCCAGAGGCGGGTGTCGTCGCCGTACACGGAGAAACGCAGCGAGCCGAGGCCCAGGGTCAGGTCGTCGACGCCGACGACGGCCTCGTAGGTGGTGCACGCGCGGTTCAGATCGATGGTGATGGACGACGGGCTGTGCGTGGTGACGCCGTGGCCGTAGCGGGTGCCGCCGATGGAGACGCCGGACCGCTGCCAGAGCACGCCGCTCGCGCCGAGCCGCACCTCGGGCTCCGTACCGTCCCCGCCGATGTCGTACGCGAGTTGGTTCACCTGGTAGACGGCCGGGGCGGGCTCCGGGGGCGTGGGCGTGGGCGTCGGCTCGGGCGGGGCGGGTGGCGGGGTGTCCGGTACGGCCGTGGGGGACGCGGGCCGGGGAGCCGGCCTCGGGGCGGGGGTGGGCCTGGGGCTGGGCTCGGCTTTGGCGGAGGAGGGCGTGGGCGTGGGCTTCTTCGAGGCCGGAGCTGAGGCGGCGGCGGGCTCGGGCGACGGTGACGGCGGCGCGGGCTTCGACGCGGGCGGGGACGCCGGTTCCGGTGGTACGACGGACCGCGCCACCGGGGGCTTCGCCGCCGCCTTCGGCGCGGGCTTCTGCTCACCGCCCGCGAACGCCCACACCAGACCGGCGGCTGCGACGGCGACGGCCAGCGCGCCGATCCCGGCCTTCGCGGGCATGCCGAGCCCCTCGGCGGCGGCACCGCCCCCGGCCGCGCCCCCGGAAGCCCCGCCCGCGGCCGTACCGCCAGCAGCTGCCCCGCCCGCCGCGCCGCCGCTCGCCGCTGCTCCGCCTGCGGCCCCGCCGGTCGCGGCCCCGCCTGCTGCTCCGCCCGTCGCCGCGGCTGCCGCTCCCGCGCCGGCCGCGCCCACCGCGCCGCCCGCCACGATCCCCGCGGCCTTCAGCGAGTAGCCCGCGGCGAACCAGCCGATCATCGCGACCGGCAGCAGCGCCGGGATCCCGGCGTTGACATGCGCCAGTTCACCGGCGGCGAGCCGGCACTTGGCGCACTCGTCCAGATGCTTGCGCAGCCCGCGCTCGGCACGGACGCGCAGCCCGCCGCGCGCGTACGCCCCGAGCCGGTCGGCGTAGCGCGCGCAGTCGCCGGCCGAGGTCAGCGCCGCGTTCACATGCGCCTGGAGATACGCCTGCTTGAGCCCCTCGCGCGCCCGACTGGCCAGCACCGCCGTGGCGTTGGCGGAGAGCCCGAACAGCGGCGCGACCTGGCTGGGCGACTCCTCCTCCACCGTCGTGTGCCAGAGCACCGCCTGCCAGCGCTCGGGCAGACTCCGGAAGGCCCGCATCGCCATGGACCGTTCGGCTTCGTGCATCGCCAGGACATCGGCGCCCAGATCGAGGGTCTCGGCGTCCGGGACCTCGGAGGAGCCGGCGGCCTGCGCCGCGAACACCGCGAAGTCCTCGACGAGCTGCTCCCGCTTCGCCGACTTGGCCCAGCTCGCGGCCACCCGCCGTACGGTCGTCAGCAGATAGGCCCGGACCGCCTGCTGGGGCCCGGCCCCGCCACGTACCGCCTGCAACGTGCGGGCGAAGACCTCGGCCGTCAGATCGTCGGCGGTGTGCGCGTCCCGGCAGCAGGTACGGGCGTAACGGCGCACCGCCGCCGCGTGCCTGCGGAACAGCTCCTCGTACGCGCTGTCGTCGCCGTCACGCATCCGGCGGATGAGCACGGCGTCCGCGGGCGGCGGCGCGGGCGACGCGGGGTCGACCTCCGGCGCCGCGACGGCGGCCAGTTCGAGCGTGGGCCGGTCATCGGCCGGCGCCTCGGCGGACGGCACTTCTGCGGACGGCACCCCGGCACGCTCGCGCTGCGCAGGCACCTGTGGAGACGCCGTCCGCTCGTCCCGCCCGTCACCGCTCATCGCGGAAGCCCCCGTACGCGCCGCTCCAACCCGAACACCGGGTCAGCGTGCCACAGCGCACCGGGTGTCCCCGGATGTTCGAACGTGGCAACCACTCGTCCGGGGTGGATTCCCGGAGCGGAGCTTTAATCTTCACCCATTAGGGGAATGATCAATTGCCGTATTCGGAGGGCCTGTTCGAGAAGCGGCACCGAGCGGGCCGTACGGAACGCAGTCCCGCACAGCCCACCCCGCGCCTACCGAGGCCGCCTGCTGAGGTTGCCTGTCGAGCCGCCTACCGAGCCGCCTACCGAGGCCGCAGCCCCTCCAGCAGGATGTCCAGCAGCCGCGCCGAAGCCGCCGCCTGCTGCGCCGGATCCGGCAGCGAAGGCGCCGCCGTGGCGATCACCAGCAGGACATCGGCCACGGTCACATCGCCCCGCAGCTCACCCGCCTCCCGCGCCCGGTCCACCAACTGCCCCACGAAATCGAGCAGTTCGGCCGCGCCCGGATCGTCAAGACCCTCCGCCGACGCCGACACCCGCGCACCGGCCGGCCGAGGATCGCTCTGCCCGGCCTGCCGCTGCTGCGGCACCCGCGCCCCGTCCGCCGCCACAGGCGGCGACGTCACGTCCTCCCCGTCCACACTCACCCGCAGCACCTGCGGAGGCAGCAGCCGCCCCGCGCCCGACGCCACCGAGGTGCGCAGGAACCGGGAGAGCGCCGACCACGGCTCCTCCTCCTGCCCGAGCGCCGTCCGCGCCTGATCGGTCAGCCGGGATGTCTCCTCCGCGGCTATTCGCCTGACCAGCACGTCCTTGCTCGGGAACCGCCGGTAGACCGTGCCGACCCCGACCCGTGCCCGGCGCGCGACGTCCTCCATCGGAGCGCCGTAACCCAGTTCTCCGAACACCTCACGCGCCGCTCGTAGTACGTGTTCGAGATTGCGCTGCGCGTCCACCCGGAGCGGCGCCGAACGCCCGGCCGCGCCACCTGTACCCGTACCCGGACCTGTACCCGAACCCGCGCCCGAACCCGAACTCAACCCCGAACCGGAACTCGGTCCCGGTCCCGTACTCACTCGGCCGTTCCCGCCCGCGACGACAACGGCATGACCGTGTAAATCCTGAATCTGCATGATGGTTCCCCCGGTTAACGATGTCTCCCCCCGGAGACGCCCCGCCCTGACTGCCGGGGCGTGCCCGGCCGGTCAGATGCCGGACAGGACACTCCGACGGGTTACGAACATAGTTGAGCCCGGGGCAATTCAGAAGAGGGTGATTCCGCACAGAGCGCCCCCCGATCGGAGCAAGGACCGGAACGCACCCGATCCCCCCTTCGCGCGCCCCCCCGCACGCCCCCACTGACCTGGGATCCTCCACACGCAGCCGCGCTCCCGGCGGCCCACGGCCCCCGGTGACCTCCGGTCACACAATGTGTCGTGCCTGTGGACAAACCCCGGGCCCCGATGCGTCATGGGAAGGTGAAGGCTGAGATCTCCCGGGGGACGACCCCCGCACCCCCGCCCGGAGCGCCGCGCATTCTGGTGATCGGAGGCGGCTACGTCGGGATGTATACGGCGCTGCGCCTCCAGCGGAAGCTGAGAAGCGGAGAGGCCGAGGTCACGGTGGTCACACCGGACCCATATATGACGTATCAGCCCTTCCTGCCGGAGGCCGCCGCCGGGAACATCTCACCCCGCCATGTCGTGGTCCCCCTCAGACGGGTCCTGCCCGGCTGCCGCATCGTCATCGGCGAGGCCACCGCCCTCGACCACGCCAAGCGCACCGCCACGCTCAAGACCCTCGGCTCCGAGGCCGAGGGCACCGGCACCGTCGAACTCGGCTACGACGAAGTCGTCCTCGCGCCCGGCTCCATCTCCCGCACCCTCCCGATCCCCGGCCTCGCCGAACACGCGATCGGCTTCAAGACCGTCGAAGAGGCCATCGGCCTGCGCAACCACGTCCTCGAACAGCTGGACATCGCCTCCTCCACCCGCGACCCCGCCGTCCGCGACGCCGCCCTGACCTTCGTCTTCGTCGGCGGCGGCTACGCGGGCGTGGAGGCCCTCGCCGAACTGGAGGACATGGCCCGCTACGCCGTGCGGTACTACCACAACATCAAGGCCGAGGACATGAAGTGGATCCTCGTCGAGGCCACCGGCCGGATACTCCCCGAAGTCGGCGCGACCATGGGCGGATACGCCGTGCGCGAGCTGCGCGCCCGCAACATCGACGTACGGCTCCACACTCGCCTCGAATCCTGCGCGGACCGGCTGGCCGTGCTCAGCGACGGCACCCGCTTCCCCACCCGCACCGTCGTCTGGACCGCGGGCGTCCGGCCCCACCCGCTCCTCGCCGCCACCGGTCTGCCGCTCGACGGACGCGGCAGACTCCGCTGTACGGCCCGGCTCACGGTCGACGGCGCCGCGCATGTCTGGGCGGCGGGCGACGCCGCCGCCGTACCCGATCTGACCGCCGCCGAATCCACCGCCGAATCCACCGGCGGAACAGGTGGCGCGACAGGTGGCGGAACAGACGCCGATTCCGCAGGCAAGGAGTGCGCGCCGAACGCCCAGCACGCCGTCCGCCAGGCCAAGGTACTCGCCGGGAACATCCTCGCTTCCCTGCGCGGAGAACCCCTCCAGGACTACCGTCACGCGTACGCCGGTTCGGTCGCCTCCCTCGGACTCCACAAAGGGGTGGCGCACGTCTACGGCCGCAAGGTCAAGGGCTACCCCGCCTGGCTGATGCACCGCGCGTACCACCTCAGCCGCGTCCCCACCTTCAACAGGAAGGCCCGCGTGCTCGCGGAATGGAGCCTCTCCGGGCTCTTCAAACGGGAGATCGTCTCCCTCGGCTCACTGGAACACCCGCGCGCCGAGTTCGAACGCGCTGCGGGAACCGACCAGCCGCCCAAGGACAGCTGAGACGGCCGGAACCCGGCGCCGGAACCCGGCGGGGGAGGCGGTTGTCAGTGCGATCGGTCACACTGGGCGTGTGACCATAGGTGGGCTCACATCTGCACAGAGTGAACCGGCCCCGACCCCCATCACGACACCATGAGGCTTGAGAATCCGTGAACTTCACGCGTTGGAGCGCCCGCCTCCCCGGTACGCAGCGTCGCGCCGCCGCGCGCACGGACCGCGGGTCCGTGCCGGCGGCCCGCGGTGAGTACGAACGCGGAAAGCAGGAGCGGCGCCCCGACCCCGTGACGGACATCCCCGCCCTCGAAGACCTCTCCGTACGGGACGTCCTCGGCGAACTCCCCGCCCTGGCCGCGCTGGTGTACGGCCCCGAACACCGCGTCGCGTACGTGAACGGCGCGTATGCGACGGCCTTCGGACCGCGCCAGGCCGGCGCCCCCGCCGCCGAGAGCTGCCCCGAACTGGCCGAACTGGGACTGCTCCCGCTCCTCGACCAGGTCCTCCGCAGCGGAAAGCCGCGCACCGTCAAGTCCCGCAAGGCCCAGGGCGGCGCCGAAGCCGAGAAGACCGCAAACGAAGCTGACGGCACACCCCCCGGCACACCCCCCGGCACAACCGCCGCCACAGCAGCCCCCAACAGGCACACAGACGGCCCCTTCACCCGCTCCTACACGGTCACCTGCACGCCCGTCGACTGCCGGGGCACCGCCGGCATCCTCATCTACGCCGCCGACGTCACCGACCACGCCGAGGCCGCCGAGCGGCTGCGCGGCAGCGAGCGCCGCCACCGCCGTACGGTCGTCACCCTCCAGCGCTCCCTGCTCCCGCAGGAGCTTGAGCAGCCCGACGACCTGCGCGTCGCCGCCACCTACCGGCCCGGCGGCGAGGACGCGGCCGTCGGCGGCGACTGGTACGACGTGATCACGCTCGGCGCCGGGCGCACGGCCCTGGTCATCGGCGACGTCATGGGCCGGGGCGTCCGCGCCGCCGCCGTCATGGGCCAGCTGCGCACCGCCGTCCGCGCCTACGCCCGGCTCGACCTGCCGCCGCACGAAGTGCTCCAGCTCCTCGACGGTCTCGCCGCAGAGATCGACGCCAGCCAGATCGCCACCTGCGTCTACGCGGTGCACGACCCGAACGAGGGGCTGCTCGAATACGCCTCGGCCGGCCATCTCCCCCTGCTGGTACGCGCCCAGGACGGCTCGGTCACCCGCGCCGAGGACCCCACGGGCCCGCCCCTCGGCACCGGCGGCTGGCAGCACACCTCGGCCGCGATCGCCCTCCCGCCCGGCTCCACCGCGGTCCTCTATACGGACGGTCTCGTCGAGCGCCGGGGCGAGGACATCGACGAGGGCGTCGCCCGGCTCGAACGCGCCCTGTCCGGCGCCCAGGGCACCCCTCAGGTCGTCTGCGACCGGCTCATCCGCGCCCTAGGCGTCACCGACGACCACGACGACGACGTGGCCGTCCTCGTCCTCCAGCACCCCGCCCGTACGGGAGCGGACGCGGAGCTGTTCCACAACGCGGCGCTCGACCTGCTCGGCGGCATCGAGGCCGCGCCCCGCGCCCGCGCCTTCGCGACGGGCGTCCTGGCCTCCTGGCGCTTCCCCGTGGAACTGCGCGACCTGGGCGTCCTCGCCACCAGCGAACTCGTCGCCAACTCCCTCCAGCACGGCACCCCGCCCATGCGGCTGCGCCTGCGCAGAACGGACCGGCGGCTGATCATCGAGGTGACGGACGGGGACGACCACCTGCCGCGCCGCCGCCGCGCCGAACCGGCCGACGAGGCCGGCCGCGGTATCTCGATCGTCGCGACGATCGCCTCGTCGTGGGGATCACGCCGTACCCCGGGCGGCGGCAAGGCCGTCTGGTGCGAATTCGCGCTACCGCACTGAGCGCTGCCGCTCCGGACCGACGGTGGCCACCGCGTCCGGCGCGTGCCGGGCCACCACCCGCGACCCCGCCGTCAGCAGGGACGGCTGGTCCTGTACGGGGGTGAGCAGCCGCCCGAGCCGAAGGGCGAGCACCGTGATGCCGAGCGAGAAGAGGACGAACGTCACGATGTACGGCGCGTGCAGCGAGGCCCCCATCGGCCCGCCCACCGCCGGACCGACCGCCAGCGCCAACTGCTTGACCAGCGCGAACCCCGAGTTGTACTGCCCGATCATCGACGGCGGCGCCAGATCAGCCACCAGCGGCGCCACGGTCGGCGACAGCATCGCCTCACCCAGCCCGAACAGCGCGTACGTCGAGATGAGCGCCGCCGTCGCCAGCGTCGCACTGCCGTACCCGAGCCCCGCGTAGCCGGCGAGCAGCCAGGCGAACGCCCAGATCAGCCCGACCGCCGCGATCACCCGGCTGCGCTTGAGCGGCTCGACCAGCCGCAGCACCACGAACTGCGCCAGCACGATCACCGCCGTGTTGGCGGCCAGCGCGATCCCCAGCATCGACGGGTCGAGCCCGGCAGCCTCAGTGCTGTACGCGGCGAGCCCCGACTCGAACTGCCCGTAGCAGGCGAAGAACAGCACGAAGCCCAGCACACAGAGCCGCACCATGGCCCGGTCACGCAGCAGAACCCGCATCCCGGACCGGCGCCCGGCCGACGCCGGCGCGGCGGTACCGACAGAGCCGATACCGCCGGGCCGCGGCATCCGAACAGAACCGGCCACAGCCGCCAGAACGAGGAACATGGCGGCCTCGATGGAGAACAGCAGCAGGAAGCTGCCGGGCCGGTCCGTGTCGATGAGCTGTCCACCGATGAGCCCGCCGACACCGAGCCCCAGGTTCGCGAGGAAGAACTGCGTCGCGAACGCGCGGGTCCGTGTCGCCGGCGTGGAACACCACACGATCATCGTGGCCAGCGCGGGCTGAAGCACCGCCGTACCCGCGCCCAGCAGAGAGGCGGAGAGGACGACGGCGGGAACGTTCCCCGACAGCCCCAGGGCAAACGCCCCCACGGCCGCCAGCAGTGAGCCGCCGATCAGCACGGGCAGCGGCCCCCGGCGGTCGATCACCCGGCCGACGAAGGGCAGCACGACCAGCGCGGCCAGGGCGAAGACCGCCAGCACGGCACCGGCCGTCCCCGCCCCCAGGTTCCGTACCTGCGCCACATACACATAGAGATACGGAACCGTGAATCCGAGCCCGAACGCGCTCAGCGCGTTCCCCGCCTGGATCCGGCGCATCGCCGCGCCCGTCGCCGTGGTCACCACTCACCCCTCAAAGCTGAAGACTTCAAAGCTAAACTTAGGAGGTGAACTGTACACATCGAAGGACTTCAATGCCACCGGGTGCGTGGCATACTGCCCCGATGCCAGAGACCACACCGGAGAAACCGGTCCCGCCGGACCTCCAGGAACCGAGCCTCGACGAGCAGATCGCCGCCTATCAGCGCGAGTTCCGCGATCTGGACCCCCAGGTCGAGAAGGTCGTCTCGGCGCTGGGCCGGCTGAACCGCCGTATGAACGTCGCGTACGGCAGACAGGTCGCCGACCTGGGGATCAGCAGCGCGGAGTGGGAGGTCCTCAAGACCCTCGTCCTCGCGGGAGCGCCCTACCGCCTGGGCCCCGGCGAACTCGCCAAGCGCCTGGGCCTGACCCCGGCCGCGATGACCCACCGCGTCGACCGCATGGCGGGCGAGGGCCTGGTCACGCGCGACCGCGACGAGAAAAACCGGGTCCGGGTCATCGTCGAGCTGACGGACGAGGGCCGTACGAAGTGGCTGGAGGCGATGCGTATGGCGTCGGACTTCGAGGAGGAACTCCTCCAGGACCTCTCGGGCGACGAGCGCGGCGTGCTGGGCGAGATGCTCATCCGCGTCCTCCGCCGCGTGGAACAGGCCCAGCCGGATGCCGGCGGGCGCTTGACGGACCTTGAGTAGCCGGGTTTCCCCGGTTTGACACGCCCCTCAGCGGTCCGTAAGGTTCTTCGAGTTGTCACGGAGCCGACATGGTCCCGTAGCAACCACTCCCGCCGCGTCAGCGGCAACCAAACACCAGAACGATCTCCCAGACCGGGGTCAATTTCGGCGTGCCGTAATTGATATTCGGTTGACTCGATTATGAGTCACCTGCGGAATCGGCTAAGGTTTGGAACGTCGGAAGGGCCGAACAGCCCGGATGACAGCCCACTCTGACTGGGAATCAGGCCCGAAAGGATCTGATAGAGTCGGAACCGCCGGAAAGGGAAACGCGAAAGCGAAGAACTGGAAAGCAAGCCCCGCTCCGACGGGGAATCGGACACGAAAGAGTCTGATAG